>JAYTMW010000057.1:0-40402 GCA_043728105.1 Saprospiraceae bacterium
TGCCATTTTATGCAATTCACTCCATGATTTGGTGTCTAAAAACAAGTTTGTTGCCTTCAACAAATCTTGACGCAGTTCTAAGGTGTACCATATTTCTTCTAATCCTGCTCGATAATATTTCGCCCGCATCTCATCTAATTCACTCTGCGTAAACACATTCGACGGTTGACCTGTTCCCCATGCACCGCCGCCACCGCCGCCATTGTTTCCGCCTAACCCTCCTGGCGTACCTGACGTAGTCGGTGGCGCATCATCCGTGCATGTGATGTACTCTACATCAATTGTGTAATCGTCACCACTAAACACATACGGACTATAAGTTTGTATTGTATAGGTGTGCAATACGCATCCTCTTACACCCAAGGGCTGCCCACCCGCCTTTGCCCGTTTGGCTTTGGCTTGACCTTTATACTGCCCATTTTCGATATAAAAACCATGTTCGTACTTGCCGCCAAGGCTTGTGTATATGGCGGTGCCTGTAAAATCTTCTACGCTATACGCTCCTTTTTTGGCAGTATGATATGCCTTATCTGGTACGTAAATTACTAACTTTCCTATAATTGTACCGTCTAACTGTCGAGTTGCCAATAATTTGAATTGCGCATGATTATTGCCGCCAATCGCCAAAGGCGTTATTAAAAATTGGTGGGATGTTTGACTAAATCCGTTTTTTGATTGCCCCCATTCGGGCTTGGCTCGTGGCAAAAGTGTGGAATCTTCACCCAAACTATTAGTCCCTTGTTCAACGGCTAATTTTTGCGCATACCATTGTTTCACTTCTTCAACCGTAATTGGATTTTGTTGTGGATTATCTAAGCTTGAATCGATAAATATTAAGGGGTCACTTATTGATTCTATTTTCTGGCACCCCCAAAGCACCCCAAGCACAAGAATGGCCAATAAACCAAAATTCCGAAAACGGCGTTACGCCGTTTTCGGCGATAATTTGAAATAACACATTAATTTTTTCATCATGTTTTAAATTTAAAAAAATAAAAAATTAGGTTAAAAAAAGTTTACCGCCTACGCAGACAAGTAAAATATCGTGTATCCATTCGACTCCACAACTTGGGCTGAAATCGTTTTCAAAAAAGAAAATATACTGTTATATCAAACCAACACAAAAAGACGAGACAACTATGTTTAAACTAATAAAAACTTGTGAATTACTACGCTATATTTATTTTAAGTTGCCTTTTGCAAATGATTACAATGCAATGTAAATACATAACAATCAACTAACAATATTTATTTTAATAAAAATTTTGAATTTGATAAAATTACTATTTATGAAGTAGGCTTGATATTTTTATTTGTAAATATTTTTGCACATACAAAAATAGTATTTAAAAAATTTTGGTGTAACTACCGTTTTCTGTTTGTTAGGTGTCCTATCTAAACCCCACCCCCACAAACCGCAAAACATCAGGCAAAGCCGACTTCGCATACTCCATATCATGCCCGCCGTCACGCATCCGATATTCGTGTGGGATTTGTTTTTTCGTCATCAAAAGATGCAGTGCGCAGTTGCCTTCCGAAAACGCATCATCGTCACCACAATCGAAATACCAACGGGTGTTTTTGAGGATTGGCAGCGGCAAAATTTCTATTAATTTGAAAATAGAATTTTTTTGAAAATAAGGGTTTAATCGGTCTGGGCCCCTCAGTTTTAAGCCAAATTTACCATCGAATCGAGCATCGTAATACCCATTGTCCATGTCAACAAACATCGAATCCGTGCGTACCGCCGCACTTAAACCTACGACGGCAGCAAACTTATCAGTGTGTTTCAATCCATATAAAGTTGCCCCAAAACCACCCATTGAAACACCGACAATTGCACGATTTGTGCGTTCGGGTTTTGTTCGATAGGTTGAGTCAATAAAAGGTAGTAATTCTTTGATAAAATAATCTTCATAAAGCACTTTATTATCGTAGGTATTGAGGTAATAATCGTTTCTACCATCAGGCATCACGACAATCATTTCGGGAATTGATTTATTCAAAATCAATTTATTTACCACCGAATCCACCTTGCCATACTTTGTCCAACCCTTTTCGTCGCCCCCTTGCCCATGCAATAAAAAGACAACGGGAAAGCGTTTTTGGCTGTATCTATATCCTTTCGGTAGGTAAATCGTGTATTTCATATCTTGACTCAAAATGGTACTTTTTACGCTACGGCTGTTCATAACCGTGCCTTTTTGTGCATTAAGTGGAACATAAGCAAGCAAAATCAGCAAAATACTGAGGGGGTAGATGTAACTTGGAATCATAAAGTGGCTTTTGTTTTTTTATTAAATCTGATGAATATTAGCAACTATGAAGAACAAAGATAAAGGAAATCTACTTAAAACCGACAGCCACAAACCGCAAAACATCGGGCAAAGCGGTGCGCCAATATGTCCAATCATGCGCCCCATCACGCACCCGAAACTCGTGCGGTATTCTGCGTTTATTCATCAAAACATGCAAGGTGCAACTGCCTTCAATCAGATAATCATCATCGCCGCAATCGAAATACCAACGAGTGGCTTTCAAGGTTGATTCGGGCATCGTTTCTATCAATTTCAACACCGAATTTTTCTGATAATAGTCGTTTACTTTGTTTAGGCCCCTCAGTTTTTGACCCAATTTGCTGTCAAAACGAGAATCGAAAAGGCTATCTGACAAGGCAATCATGGCTTCGTCTGTACGAATTGCACTACTCAAACCCACACTTACTGAAAACATTTCGGAATGCTTCAAACCATACAAGGCCGCCCCATAGCCACCCATTGAGAGGCCCGCCAAAGCCCGTGAAGCCCGTTCAGGTTTGGTGCGAAAAGTGGAGTCCACAAAAGGCACGAGTTCTTTTATAAAATAATCTTCATACTTAAATTTTCCGTCAAAAGTATTCAAATAATAATCATTTCTACCATCGGGCATCACGATAATCATTTCGGGAATTGCTTTGGTTTCCATTAATTTGTTCGCCATGCTATCCGCTTTTCCTATCTTTACCCAATCGGTTTCGTTACCCGAATAACCGTGCAATAAATACAAAACAGGATACCGTTTTTGGCTCTTTTGATAACCATTTGGCAAATAAATATTGTATTTCATCCCCTGTTTCAATATAGCACTTTTGATGATTTGGCTATTTAAAACGCTGCCTTGTTGGGCGTTTAATTGTAAAAAAACGCTTAAAATGATTAAAATACTGAGGGGGTATTGACTATTTTTCATACTGATTATTTTTATTAAAATTATGGAATAGAATACTATTTGGGTATGTCATCCCGATGAATCGGGATTCGACGGGTTCGGATAAATCCGACCTGTGCGATTAAAACATCTATCATCTTGAAACCACCGATTTTAATCGGTGGGTAAGTAACTACCACTAATGCCATCTATCTTCTTTTCAAAAACATCACATCTAATACATGCAGTATGTGATGTTTTTGAAAAGAAGATAGATGTGTTCCGTGGGTTTGCATGACCCACCGATTAAAATCGGTGGTTTCAAGATGATAGATGTTACCGAACATTTTTAATCGCACAGGTTGGATAATTTCGTAAGCTACATTACCGTCCGTGTAACCACATTTTGCCGATTAAAAAAGGTAATATTTTGCATACTTTCATCCATACCGATTGTTCGAGATTCTTGGCTCATAAATGAATGCCCCCACGGAAACTCTGTTAATCGGTTTTGTCCATTTTTCAACAAAATCAAGGCTTTTACTTCATTTTTCTCCACTTTAATCAGTTTTTTCACGGTCTTTTTAGGAGAAAAAACTTTTAAATCATCCTTAAACTGGGTGGCTAAAAGCAATTCATGGGTATTGTTTTGAACGGCAATACGGGTTAAAGCTCGTGCATCGTGCGGCACTACAAATCCACTCTGCTCAATACTGAGGGGTACGAAATTTTTACCGTCTTTGTTCTTCAAAACCAAACCATTGAAGGCATCGGCCCGACCTTGTAGCAACTCCATACCAAAATCATTACCGACCATCACCACATCTAACAAGCCATCGCCATCATAATCATACGTCATCATACCATACACGGGAGCGAGTTGCGCTTCTGTTGGCAACGGCGTTATTTTGAACTTGCCATTGCCTACATTTTCGATAAAACTTGAATACATCCAATTGGCTTGCATTTTTTGTACGCCTTGCATTTCTTCTTTCGTGAAAACATCTTTAACCGCAGCACTGCCAAATGCCCCATACGTTTTGAATTTGGTACGAATCATCACCAATTGCTTAATCATATCGTCACGAGTATGGTAAAAATACTCCTGTTTTTTACCCGTTGAATCCATCCAAAAGCACGAAATAAAGGGGTCATACAAGCCGTTTTTATCAAAATCTTTGGCGTAAATACTGAGGGGTTCATCCGATGAACATTGGAAATAAGTATTTTTGCCAAAATTGCCACCGATGTAATCCATATCACCGTCATTGTCAAAATCACCGCCTACGAGACTATTCCACCACCCTATTTTATCACCAATACCCGTTTGAGCCGTAACATTTATAAATTTCCCATTCTGATTTTGCAAAAAAGTCAAAGGCATCCACTCGCCCGCAAGGATTAAATCGGGTTGATTGTCGCCGTTAAAATCGGTCCAAAGCGCATCACTCACCATGCCAATCATGGACAATTGAGGGCAAACCAATTCTGTAACATCCGTAAATTGAGGTTTATTTTGCTTACTATCATTGCGTAAAAGATAGGTTTTATCCGCTTTTGGATAATTTTTAGCCATTAACCGACAAGTGCGGAGTAAATCCAAATCACCATCGCCGTCAAAATCCACAGCTTTCACGACCGAGCCACTTGACCGTATTTTTGGCAAACTAAGCGAATCTATTTTAAAATTGCCTTTGCCATCATTCACGCATAAAATATCTTGATACAATGCTGAACCCAATTCCGCTTGCCCGCTTCCCCGCACGATGTAGAGGTCATTGTCACCATCATTATCCGCATCGAAAAGCAACGTACCCATGTCTTCCTCTTTTTTCTCCGAATTGGTTTTGTAAGCCACCTTTTTTTGTTGAAACGAGCCATTTGGTTGCTGCATAAACCACGTTTCATCCACCCCACTACCGCCACTGATGAAAAAATCTTCCAAACCATCCCCATTCACATCCCCCACGGCAATACTCGGATTATACTGTGAAAATTTATGTGGTAATGTTTTTTGAAAGTTAAAATCAATAAAATCAGTATCCTCACTTCTCCATTTCAAACCCAAAACAGTGACATCAGGCGTTGAAAAAGGCTGAAATACTGAGGGGCCTGTTGTTTGGTATTTGCTACCCGCTTCTTCAATAACCACAACTTGATTGAGATTAGGATTCGTTATTTTTTGACAAACTCCACTCGCCCATTTTACCAAAACTGAATCTACTTTATTCGTTTGCCCCAAACCAAAATGGACAATATCTTCTGATTTAGACAAATATCCACGACCCGAAGCGAGTTGTGCAACTTGTTTTTGACCATTAAAAAACGCCGTTACTACCGCCCCATAAGCAAGGCTGTTGGACGACGGCCCCCTCAGTTTTAAGCGCAAAAAATTGTTTTTCTGCGCTTTTTTATCGTCATTAAGTGTATTCTTAAAAACAAATGCTTTATCATTCATATTATTCACGACAATGTCTAAGTCTCCATCATTGTCTAAATCTGCGTAAGCCGAGCCGTTGGAAAATGACGTTTTCACATCCAAACCCCACTCTTTTGACGCATTAGAAAATTTCAAATTACCTTCATTTTTAAACATAAAATTAGGCACTTTTATCTGCGGAATTTGTTTTTGCAAATCCATTTCTGTCATCAAATAACTCACGCCACTCCGAAAAGCCCCAAAATCATGATCTGTCACATCTCTTGGAAAACCATTCGTGACATAAATATCTCGATTCCCATCGTTATCGAAATCCGCCATCAAAGGTGACCAACTCCATTCGGTCTCTTGCACATTTGCCATGAACGAGACATCACTAAAAATAGGCAAACCCGTTTGCGGATTTAGCCCTTGATTGAGTTGTAGCGTGTTCCGTGCATATTGATATTCGTAGCCATACGTTTCGTTGTTGATGTAAGACGTGTAGTTATTGGCATTAAGGAAAAGTTTTTTACGCTTATTGTGATAGGGCAACATTTCAGTTGTGAACATATCCAATTTACCATCGTTGTTGATGTCCGCAACATCACTACCCATTGCAGAATTTGATTGATGTTTGAAAACCGAAGCTACTTCATTTTTAAAAGTACCATTTTTTTGATTGATATAAATTAAATCATTCGTAAGGTAGTCGTTAGCTACGTATATATCGAGCCAACCATCTTCATTAAAATCTAAAATCAGGCTGCTGTGAGAATAACCGTCATATTTAATGCCCGCTTGTGTCGAACAATCCGTGAATACGGGATGTCCTAAACTCTGATTAAAGTCGTTTCGATAGAGTCTATCTTTATTAACCGTATTTTCTCTTTTATCTTTGGTAAAAAATTGATTTGGATAAGGCGTGTCCATGTAATTCACGCCAATAAAAAGGTCTAAATCACCATCATTATCGTAGTCAAAAAACTGGGCATTAGCGGAATGAGTGGTGTCAGATATGCCATACTCTTGGGCTGATTCTTTGAACAAAGGTACCCCCTCAGTATTTCCCCCATTTATGTAGAGTAAATTTTTTCTTTTTTCTGGATTATTCAAAAAAGTATTACAAACATAAATATCCAACTTACCGTCTTGATTGATGTCGATGAGACTAACACCTGCCGACCATTCGCCGTTTTTTTTCAAAACATTGGCTTTTTCGGTTATGTCTTCAAAAGATAGATTGCCCCGATTGAGGTAGAGTTTGTTTTGCACTTGGTTGCCCGTGAAAAAGAGGTCTTGCAAACCGTCACCGTTTAAGTCACCAACCGCCACACCACCGCCGTTGTAGATGAATTCGGAATTAATAATCGTTAAAGTGTCATTTTCAGTGATTTGATTGTTGAAATCAATGCCTGATTGGGTGCTGTCGAGTAATTGGAATAATGTTTTTTTGTTGTTGCACGCACTCAACCCCAACGTGATGCAAAAAATGTATATAATTTTCCTCATAAGAGTAAAGATATTTAAAAACCTAAAAATCAAATCAAAACAGGTTTATTTTAATTTATTTTCCATGAATAAAAACGGTAGTATTTTCTCAGTTCTCTCATTTTTATTACTGTTTCCCGCCAAACTTATCACAAAAGAACCCAAAAGAATATCTATATCGCCATCGCCGTCGGCATCTCCAATATCCATTGTCATCCATCTGCCTTGCGTTGCTTCTTTGAATGTGTAAGGTTTAAATTTGAAAGTTTGAGTTTGCTCAAGGTATAAAAAATGAGCTTCGGGTTTTGTTTTATCGCTTGGGAACATAGAAGTTACAACAATATCCATGTCGCCATCGGCATCAAAGTCAGCGGCTCTTGCTTGGAACGCTCCGTTCATAGGATAGAATACCCCCTCAGTAAAATTATCTTTTCCGTCATTTAAAAACACTCTCACGCCGTGGTATGGTTTCAAAATGGGTGAAAAATCTTCATTATCACCATTTGTGTAGAGAATATCAGTCGTACCGTTTTTGTCGAAATCCAATAATTGTATGTCGCATGAACCATAAACAGACGGAAACTGCAAGACTTGTTTTTCCGTAAAACTACCATCTTTTTTGGCGTAATAAATATTAATACACTCATTGCCTTGTGCCATCAAAACGGCTAAATCTATCAATCCATCTTTGTTAAAATCGTGTGGAATAACCTTACTGGCACCTGCCATACCCGACAATGCTACGCCATTCCAGATTTGATTTTTTTTCTTATAAAAAGACAATTGACCTTTTTGGTAGCCATATTCACAAATTGCAACGCCTGATTCATTGTTTTGGGCATCAACTGCCGCCATAAAAGTAGGGCGTTTTAGATTTCGTAAGAGCGTTGTGTTTTGTTTAGATTTCAGATCTAATTGAAACAGTGCACCCTCAAACTGTTCGTTTGGATGAATCTGACCTATGCCCAAAACCAACCATTTTTCATTGTTGGAACGGATAAGACCAACTGGTGGCGAAGAAAAATTATAGGTGTTTTCAATTGTAATGTCTTTTTTTTGCGTAGCGAGCGTGAGAAGGCGACCATCAAACAGACCAATATTCAAACGCTTGTTGAGGGTGTCAATTTTCGTCATTGTTAGCAGTGGCGGAATGTTCGTTTCAGAGATTTTTTTAAGGTTAAATCCTTTTAATAATTGAACATTTTGCCTCTGATACTGAGGGGGTATCAAAGAATCGGGTGCTTCTTTTTTATAAAAATCTACTATTTTATGCCAATCTTCTTCATTAATTAAGGGTGTAGTTGGGTAGATGTTTTCGGTTTCAATCATCATTTTATCGAACTCTCCCATTTTTGCAAACGGGTCATAGTTGGCTGTTTTGATGCCGAGACGTGCGCCCATATTGGGCAAAAGTTCTTTGATCCAAGTTTTTTTATCCAAAAGACTTGGTTCGGGATATTGATGACAGTTGCCACAATAGATTTGAGCAAGTTCGTTGCCTAACTTGCCCGAAGGCTTTAAAGTTATATTTTGCTGACTCGAAGTGGATGTATTTTGGCAATTTTGAAAGACAACTACAACCACGATAAAAATAATAATTTTCTTCATAGGTTCTGAGTTAAGGTTCTTTTAGTATTTATACACAAAAGTTTGATTGAAATAATGAACTTTCAAATCTAAAAAAGCCCTTGCACATTTTGTACAAGGGCGTATTTTTTGCCTTGTACTGAGGGGGATAAAATAGTACCCCCTCAGTATTTTGGCTTTAATTCAGAAATAACTGAAAACTAAGGTACAATTAATACCCATCATTTTGCTTCAAGATAATTTCTTTCTGGTTGGCAATATCAATTTGACCTTGTGGAATAGGTAAAATAGCATGTTTAGGCAAATAAACCGCACCCTTAAATGCACCTGGCAAGAATACTTGGTCATGTTTTAGGTATTTGTTAATAGCATCAACATCTTCGCCCCAACGAACTAAGTCATAAAAGCGATAACCTTCCATGCCTAACTCAATTCTCCGCTCAAAACGAACCGCTTTGGTTGCAAATGCTTTGTCAGCAAATGCGGTGTAAGGTGCTATTTTGTAATTTGCAGCAGGCTTGCCACCATCTTGTACAAAATCAGCGGCGTTTGCAGCCCTTGCTCTTACCAGATTGGTATATTCTAAAGCTTTTGCCAAGCTACCAACTTCGATTTCAGCCTCAGCAGCCATTAATAACACGTCAGCGAATCTAATAATAGTAACATTATAACCATTGAACGTTTGATGTCCCCAGCCACCGTTCTCAGTTTGTCCAGCCCCTTTTTCGGCTTTGGTATATAGGTATTTCTTTGGAGAATATGGCCCAGCATTAGATTGATTACGAATCATGCTAGAACCAGTGTGATTACCCCAATCCATAAATGGAATACCTCTGCGACCTATTGAGTGATCCAATCTAGGGTCTAAATTACCTGCATCAGGCGTAAATGCGGCATCCGACTTAATATTCATATCATTTTTGACCGCTTTTGTAGGTTCATTGTACGACCCATCAAGCAAAGGAAGACCGTTGGCATCGGTACGGAATGAATTGACGAACTCGAAAGTAGGTTGGAAAAATCCACAGCAAGTACCTGGGTCAACACCTTGAATAAAGTTTAATTGCAAATCAGAATTGGCATTATTACCATCACCCGATTTTACAGTAGCCTGTACTGCAAATATTGATTCAGCATTGTTATCATTCGCAACGCGATACAAAGCAGAATAGTTAGGTAGTAAGGCATATTTCTTACCACCAGTGGTTTTACCATTAGTAATAATCAAATCAAACAAAGCCTTTGCTTCGGTAAACTTCTTTTGAAACATATACGTTTTGGCTAAATACGAAGCGGCAGCCCACTTGTTAGCCCGACCAACCGCAGATTGTATTTCGGGCAACCCATCATAAGCAGCTTTAAAATCAGCTTCAATTTTAGGCCAAACCTCGACATTATTTTTGACTTTCTCAATACCGTTGTTGGTATTCAGCGTTTCATCTACATAAGGAATGTTTTTAAAATTTCTTCTCAGCTGAAAATAAAAATGCGCTCTTAAAAACCGAGCCTCAGCCACCATTCTGGCAGTATCAGCAGGTTTAATATCAGCACTTGCTTTTTTTAATAGCGCCAGAGTGTTATTAGCTCTTGCAACACCTTCAAAATGCCCTTTGTACAATTCGTCAGAGAAGGTAAGTGAAGGGTCATACTCAAATCTTTGAATTGGGTTGATAGAAGAAAAATCACCAGGATCTGTTCCTTTATTGGCATCGCCCCCTCTGATGCTACCCCAAACCCAATTTGAAGGCCCCGAAGCGTAACTTCCCAGGCCACTCAATTGAGCGTATGCCGAAATTAAACTTCCTTCTAACCCAGCCTTGCTGGTTATTAACTGAGCCTCAGCGAGTGATCCCGTCGCTGGAACATCTAAGTAACCATCGCTACAGGCCGAAACGCCCAAAAACAAGGGGATGCTCAAAATTAAAATTTTTACTTTTTTCATTTTTTAATAGTTTTAAATTTTAAATAGTTGTTATGTTAGAATCCAATATTTACCCCAAAAGTAAACTGACGAGTCACCGGAAAATTACCTAAATCTATTCCAAAATTAGTATCGGTAGCACCCGCAACTTGAGGGTCAAGTCCACCGTACCCCGTAATTGTGAATAAATTATTAACCGAGCCATGAACACGTACTCTGCCCAATCTTAACTTGTTTGTTACATCCAAAGGCAAATTATAGCCAACTGACAAATTTTGAAATCTTAAATAAGAACCATCCTCGACGTAAAAGTCACTTGATTGCTTACTGGAACTAAAACCGTTATAGTCTTCAAAAATCGGAATTTTTGCACCCGTGTTTTGAGGTGTCCACGAATCCTTTACCCGCTCAGATATTGCAGAACCCGGAAATAATGGATAAAAATCAGTAAATCGCTTCGAGACATTAAAAATTTTATTGCCAATTGATGTGTAAAAATATGCCGACACGTCAAAATTTTTGTAAGAAATTTTAAAGTTTAGTCCTCCCGTGAAACTGGGAACTGGACTGCCCAAATATGTTCTGTCATCTGAATCAATTTTACCATCAGGAGCACCTGTCAATTTACCCTCTTTTCTTCCATTTATATCAGCATATCTAAACCTACCTATTGCAGCACCGTCTTGCTCAGGTGCTGATTTTACCTCGGCTGCAGTTTGAAATAAACCCAGCACTTTAAGACCATAAAAAGAAGACAGAGAATAACCCAATTGATTGCGAATGGGCTCTACATCTCTAAAAGCAGGATTAACGCTTGTTAAGTAAGTAAGACCTCCTCCAATCTCAGTAATCTCATTTTTAAGAAAGCTACCCGTTAAATCAAATTCGTACTTAAGGTCACTTGTAAAATTACCTTTTGTTATGACTTGAACATCGATACCTTTATTAATCATAGTACCCACGTTTTGAGCGGGAGCCGCCGCACTACCGACTGTTGCCAAAAAATCCAAGGCATACAACAAATCTCTTGTGTCTTTCTGCCATAAATCAAAAATAATATCTAATTTCCCCTTAAAAAATGAGCCATCAAAACCAATGTTTTTAGTTACACTCGTCTCCCATTTTGCATTTTGATTTCCAATCCTTGATTGCTTAAAGCCGTTGACTACCCCACTATTTGTTCCACCGATATCGTATGAAGAATTTGATACACTCGTGGCAAAAAGATCATATTGGTTATCTTGACTAACATTGTTGGAATTACCCATCTCACCATAACCACCTCTAATTTTCAAATCTGTAACCCATGATACATCTTTCATGAAGGACTCAGACGACAATCTCCACGCTGCCGATACAGCAGGAAAAATACCATATCTTGTACTTGAACCGAATCGAGACGAACCGTCTCTCCTTAAAACCCCCGTAATTATGTACTTATCGTTCATGTTGTAAATAGCTCTACCAAAATAAGAATTAAAGGTAGAACCAATATTGATAAAACTATTTGGAGGATTTCTTTCGTCCAAAGTAGAAACAGTGATGTAATTAGGATCACCCGAAAAGGGCTTCCTACCGTTTGCGTCAAGGCCTTTACCAAAACCCGTGTTGAGTGCCTCTTGACCAACCAATAATTCAACACCATGAATGCCAAATTGTTTTTTATATGAGAGCGTATTGGTAAAAGTCCAACCCAAACCGTATCCACCATACTCAAAATAAGAGAAGTCAACCCCTTTATTTTCAAGAGTCTCGTAAATTGGATTACCATAACCATAACCGTGATAATTAAAGTAATTACCACCTATCGAAGAACGGAATGTCAAATCCTTGATTGGATCAATCTCAAGGTAAAAATTACCAGAAGCTAACGCATCAAATCCTTTATTTGACTCTCTTCTCTTTTGGTTGGCAACTGGATTTGAGCCTTGCCCAAAACCAAGCGCAGTCGTACCCGCATAACCACCAAACTCATCATACACTGGAATAATAGTTGGTGACCTAAACGCATTTAAAATATCATTCTCATCTTGAGAAGTAGATAAACCATTGTTACCGCCATCACGTCCTAAAATGGAGAGATATGTCATTTGCAAGTTTTCGCCAATTCTGACGTTTTTAAAAAGGTCAAATTCAGTGTTTATACGAACACCATAACGGGTTGCCCTTTGACTTGACAAAATACCGTATTGATCTTGTGCTGATAGTCCCACATAAAAGCGAGAAGCATCACCGCCACCTTCAAAACCCAAAGTGTGTCTTTGAATTGGCGCAGCTTGCGTTAGCGCAGCATACCAGTCTGTTCCTTCTTTGTTGGCTTTAATAACTTGGTAAAAATCACTAATTGCGGGTCCTTTGATGTTGTATTTCTTTTTCTCCGCTGCCAAATCAATCGTTCCAATTACACCATCTTTATCCCCTACTTTTAGATAATCTGGAATCACTGGCTTTTCGCCCGATCCATATTGTGGGTGCGAAAGCGCAGCACCCGAATTACGATAAGCATTCCACGTCCAAGTCGCTTGGTCTTGTGGATTCATCATTTTTTGACCAGTTCCAGGATCTGTAACACCATACATACCGTCATAAGTAACTTTCAGCTTTTTAGCACCCTTCTTACCTCTTTTGGTGGTATATACAATCACACCGTTGGCAGCTCTTGCACCATAAATTGAAGCCGTAGAAGCATCTTTTAATACCGTTGTTGTTTCAATATCTTCGGGATTTAAAAAATTGACATTTCCCACTGGATAACCATCGACAATAATCAAGGGTTCATTACCACCAAATGCACCAAAACCACGAATACGAATTTGGCTACCCGAACCAGGCTGACTACCCGTCACAACGGTCAAACCAGCAACCCTTCCTTGGAGTTGTTGTTCAACACTTGAAGAAGGCACTGTTGTAAGGTCTTTGGATTTAACAATCGCAACGGCTCCCGTAGATTGCCGTCTTTTGTCAACAGAGTAACCCGTCACAATGTATTCTTCTAACGTAGAATTGTCCATTCGAATGCTTATGTCACTCTGTGTCCCAACAGCTACCTCTTGCGTCTTTTGACCAACATAAGAAACCACCAAAACTGCATTGTCGCCTGTTACAGCGATTGAAAATTTTCCGTCAACATCCGTGACAACACCCGTGTTTGTGCCTTTTACAACAACACTTGCACCAACGAGAGGGTCATTATCTTCACCCGTTATCAATCCCGTTACTTGACGTTGCGCACTCGCCGCAAAGGTTGTCAAGAACAAAATTAACATCACAAAGAGTCGCCCTAAGGGAGAGTTAAATTTAGTTACCATGATTCTAATAAGAGTTTGATTGTGAATTAATTAATTTTCAATACATTCGGTTGTTGTAATTTTATTAATTGTCATTTTGACATTTATCGTAATCCTTGCACTAAGAGAAGTGGATGATTTTCACTAACTTTTTTTATCTGAATTTTTAAAAAGACTACTAACTTCTACTCTAAAGGCTTAATCCTTTCGAGTTATTGAGAGACAATGGTATGGATTTGATTGGTAATTTGCAATTTCTCAGTATTTAATATAAGGCAATATTACGAATAATATTTCAAATAAAAAATTTTAGGCAAAATAATTCTTACATTTTTCTTTGTACCCCGTTCTTTATCGGCTCTTTATCATTCTAATACCAAATAATATTAATTTCACAAATATTTCATAAATTTATGTACTTGGATTTTGCGCTCAAGAATGTAACGACACTCGTAGGGAGCAACATCCAAAGCATCGAAAAAGCCATTGCCAAACGATTAGCTGAAAATAGACCTTGATATGTTGAGTGAAATTCCCATGGGCAGGCTTGGGCAGCTCGAAAAACGGTTTATGCTATGGCTATTTTATGTTATCATTTGGCTGATAATATTACAGGAATAATTCTGCCCGTTGATGGTGGCGTTTTGAAGGGCGATTGACATCGCCTCTAACATCAATAGCGGGCGATTTCAATCGCCCGCTATTGATGCGTACCCCCTCAGTCCCGAAGGAATCGGGATGTCGCATCTCCATATTTTCAAGCAATTTCATACTTTTTTGCTTGATAAAATTGAAAAAGTAAAGCTAAATCACAGATAACCAAACCACCAAATTCACGGGCTAATTCGATATAAGATTTTTCCGCTTTCATGGTTTCAACAAGGCTGGGCATACCCATTTTTATCCAATCTATGACGGCAGGAATATAGGTCAATGTGTAAATAGTTAAGATGATTAAACCGAGGAAAATCAGTCCTTTATTGTATCTTTTCACGGCTGCCAAACCACAAACCCACGCTACAAAAGCATAAATGGGCATCCATAAATAAGGGTCTGGGTCGTTGTATTGCAAACCCCAAAACAGTAAAAACATGATGCACAAGGCTATGTTTAAAATCTTCATTTTCTATATTTTTTTTTACACGGATTTAAAAGATTATTAGGATTACAAAATAATTCCTTAAATCCAATTAATCCTTAAATCCGTGTAAGTATAATTTAAAATTCTACCTTATAACTCACATTTGGAATCAAACCCAATTGGGTTTTTAAGATTGTTTTTCTTTGAAAATTATCAAAAGCCGTTGCCCATGCGTTCTCTTTACTCATGACGTTTTGGATGTCTAATTGAACCGTTGAACTCCACTTTTTCTTATTGCTTTTTAGATAAATATTCAAATCAAATCTTGTGTAATCAGCCACTTTTTTAGTGTTTTGGAATACATTTTCATTCTGATAAATATCATAAAAACCCCCCCTCAGTATTCCACGCAAACTGGCCCCTAAAAACCTATTTTGGTTTTTACCCAAAGCCCATTCCTTACCCACAAGTGCATTGGTGACGTATTGATTGTTGAAAAGCATGTCTCTTTCAAAACCATCTTTTAGGCGTTTTGTATCAAAAAAAGTGGCATTTGCCAACCAAAAATAGCCTTTTTTGAATGATTGTGATAACGAAACCGAGCCACCTACCGTCCTCACACTACCCGTTGCTGCGCCCAAAGATTGCGCATTGGATGTTTCTAAAATGGTCATAGAAGCAATAGGCGTAGATGTGCTATTTTCATAAACATTGTCATAAAATTGTGCAAAACCTTCGGCTCTGAAAGTTATATCATTTAATATTTTTCTATCGTAAGCCAAATTCAAATTGTGTGATTTTACTAAATCTTTATTTTTGTAAATGTAAAAATTATTGATTTGATAGAAATAGTTCTCTGGCGAAATCAATTGACTTTGGCGGCTATACGACAACTGCACGTACTGATTGCGTTTAACATTATAGCGCAAACTGCCTTGTGGTTCAAAGGAAAATTTATTCAAAAAGTCGAAATAAACACCTCTTGCCCCCACTTGATATTGCCAATCGTCACCCACTCGACCCGACAAATCAGCAAATGGAATCAACCAATTACCACTGCCTTTACCGCCTTCTTTAAGTTCATTGACACCTTTGTTATAGGTATCAAAACTTGATGCCACTTCATTTTTGACAATTACACCCACATTCAATTCTTTGTTGCCCAAACGTCTTTTGACATCCGTTTTGAAGAAATATTTTGCGTGACTGTTTTCAAATCTGGTCGTATTTAAAGGTATGTCATTTAAGCCAAAACCCGTTGCATTGCGGGTATTATCCAAAGCCGAAACCACAAAAACGGTTTGCCAATTGCTTTTGCCAAAACCAATTTGATGCTTCATACCAGCAACTCCCATGCGACCCTCAAACTTAATGTCTTGACTGTCTTTATCAGAAGTCCATTCAGAACGTACTTTTTTGTGGTCAAAAATATTGTCACTCACCCCACCAATAGCAAAAAGGGAAAACGAACCTACTTTTTTGGTTGGAAAATTAAGATGAACCGAAAGGTCTTGAAACCCTACCGCTTCGTCACCCAAATTCACGCCCAATTTGTTCAACAATCCTGTGAACGAATAACGATAATTGATAAGATATGAAGCCCCACTTTCTTTTGAGAAATAGCCTTCGGTAGCCAAATCGAAGCCGATAACACCCACCGAAAGCGTGGTTTGCCGCTTTTCATTGTTGCCTTTTCGGATGTTCATATCCAACGAACCCGCCAAAGCATTACCGTATTGGACAGGTGCTACGCCTTGAAAAAGAGTCGTTTTCTCCAATAAATTAGACGATAAAATCATTACACCACCACCATTCGCCGCCGCACGGTCGCTCACAATACCTGCGTTACTCAAATGATTGGGGTTTACGATTTCAGCACCTTCTAAATACCATTGCATGGCGTTGGGCGAAATGCCACGAATAGAAATATTATTCGCTTGGTCGTTGTCAATCGCTACGCCTGGTGCATACGACGCATAGCGGGCAGGGTCGGCAAAAGTAGCGGCATATTGAAAGCGGTCTTTCTCCAAAACTTTAATGCTTGGCGTGATAGACGGCTCTGTTTTGGTGTCTGAAATAGTGACTGTACCCAAATCAATATTGGTATTGTTGAGGTTAATATCCAATACTGTTTCCTTGCCTGACACCACATACACGTTCATTAGAAGAAGGCTTTCATAACCAACGAAACTCACCGATACTATATGCCTACCAACGGGAATATTCTCCAATTTGAACACCCCCTCAGTATTTGAGGTCGTTTTTAGGTCAAGATTAGAGATTTGGATGGATGCTTCGTTTAGAGGCTTTTTATTTAACGCATCCGTTACTCGTCCACGTATTGTTTGAGTGGGCGTTTGAGCGCATACTACGTTTGTTACAAGTAGAAAAAAAGAGCATAATAGGATTTTATGAATCATAAACTTATATTTTTTATAGTCAATTTTGTTTTTTTTCAATTTTATACTCATAAAAATCAATGTTCTTACCTTTTTTATTCTTTTGTTTAGGATTTATAAGTCTTAAAACTTGAATAGGATAATTGTATTTATCCAGCTCTATAATAGTAGATTCCTCATCATTTTTAAAATCCTCATCATCCTCTTTTCCCCAACTTTCATCATCTTTTATAACATCTTTAAGTTTATCATTAAGCTGCTGCATCATTGTTATTCCTTTATCTTTATCTTCAAAAAGAGTAAAAATTTTGTTACCATTAGGCTTGTTTTTTACGCTAATTTTAAAGAAAATTATTATCTCATTTTTAGGATTTAAAGTATCAATAGTTTTCAATTTTAAGTCTAAGAAACCCTTCTTAGGCACTAATTGATCATACATTTGATGGAACATTACTAAATCGTTTGTCAAAAATGTTTTAACGCTTTCGCAGTCTTCCATACGTTTGATGCGATCAGTACAGAAATTAACAAAATCTTGATTTTCCCCCATCTTTTGCCCTAATTCTAATACATCTTTCAAATCAGGTATTAAGTGGTTTTGTATCTCCCCACAATTTAATATTTTAATATCAGTACCTTTCCTATTAGTATAGTATTGAACCTTATAAAAATCTTTAATCCGTGGATTTTTGGGTATCATATCTTTGGAAAAAACCTGTGCCTGATATATTTCTTTGCCTATCCAAGCTATTTGTTCAATAGAGGTATCGGTCATACTAACTACTTGATGAAGTAATTTAGACGTAATACTCTTATTCTTTAATGTATCTCCATCCTCTATCCACAATTCATTTTGAGTGTAAATAAAAGTATCAGTTTTGCCTACTGTCCAACTTGGCGTTAAGTAGTAAGTTTCACTCTTCTTGGACGTAATAAGCGTATCAATTTTAATATTTTGCTGACTAAATAAAATATTAGAAAACAATAGAAAGGCATAAATTATAGGTAATCGCATGATTTTTAATAATTTAATAGGTTAATAAAATCTGTCGTTTCATCCCAAATTAAAAGTCCTTCGTTTTCAGTGTCTAATTGGCCCAATATATCTCCTTTTTTGTTGATAATCGAAGATTTACCATCGCATAGATAAGCACCCGTTTGCCCAACGCAATTGGCCATTAGAACTGTCATGTTATATTTTTGAGCCGTATTGGATAACTTTACGAGGGCTTTATCAATCGTATCTTCTACCACGCTCGCAATATAGATTTCCGCCCCTTTTTTATGAGCCGCCTCAGCGTGTTCCGCAACCGAAAGTTCATAACAAATTGCCAACGCTATTTTAGTATTTGATATAAACGTTCTATCATTTTTTCCACTCACAAAAAATGGCGTTTCAGAAGCATGAAGATACTGTTTAGAATACACTTGACGGGGTTTATTAGGATGAAACAAAACCATACTAATTGTAACGCCCCCCTCAGTATTTATGGGTAAACCAACCCCGATGACAATACTATGATTGTTACTTAATTGTTGCAGAGGTTCTAAACGAGGGTCGTGAATGTTTGTTGCCAACTCTTTGGATAACTCTGGTTCGTAGCCTGTAAGCGACAATTCTGGGAATACTAAAACGTTTGCCCCTTCTGATGCCGCTATTTCAATCATTTTACAATGGTTTTCTAAATTTGCAGCTATATCTCCTTTTATGGGTCGGGTTTGAGCAACGGCAAGTTTCATATTAAATTCTTAATTTATTAAAAAGTATTTTATCTAAAAAATTTGATTTAAAATTAAATTTTATCACAAATAGTCTTCTATTTTGTCCTTTATTTAATTAAACATACACCGAGAAAATGCCCAATCAATTCGACCGAATTTTTAAGGAAAATATCAAACCTCTCTTTCATTTTTTTGCAGAAAGAGAGGGCGTAAAGATAGAAAAAAGTGAAGAAATTAAAGACAAAATTCAAGCAACAGTTGAACGAGAAGCTGATTTTGTTAGAAAAGTTGTTTTAGCCAAAAAGAAGAAAAATTCAATTTTGCAGCTTGAGTTTCAATTGGGGCCAGGTCGGCGATTGCCACACCGCCTTTTGCTTTATCGTGGTATGCTTTATCACGAACACGATTTAGAAGTGAAGCAAATTGTCATTTTTTTAGCGTCGAAACCTATAAAAATGAAGAATTTTATTCAACAAGAAAATCTATATTTAGGGTTTCATATTGTAAACGTTTGCGAAATTCCGTATCACGAATTTCTCAAAACCAATGCGCCCGAAGCTATTATCATGGCCATTTTGGCAGATACTGAAAACCAATCGCCCGATAAAATTGTTGATGACGTATTGACGGCTTTGAGAGAAAACGCCATTGACACAATAGAACTTCAAAAATATTTGGGACAGTTGCAAGTTTTATCAAATCTTCGTAAATTGCAGTCGAAAGTTTATCAAAAAATAAAAGCCATGCCAATAAAAGTTGATTTATCAAAAGATCCGATGGTTCTTGAATTTACCGAACAAGCTCATGAAAAAGGTATCGAACAAGGTCTCGAAAAGGGTATCGAACAAGGTATCGAGCAAGGTCGTGAACTGGCGACGATTGCTTTCGTCCGTAATATGTTAAATTCGGGTGAATCAAACATAGAACGGATAGCCAGCATAACCAATACTTCCGTTGATTTTGTTAATAGAATAAAAAAGGAAATAGATAAAGAAAAGAAAAAAGGGCAGAAATGACCCCCCTCAGTATTTTCACATATTTTCCAAAAAAAACAAGCGTTTCAACACAATGAAACGCTTGTTTTTTGATAAACACTTAGCCAGAACTTTGACAAAGTGAAAAAACTTTGTCAAAGTATTTAGATTAGAAAATATAGCAATTTTCAAGAAGTTTTCAAGAAGCTTACGAGTAATCTTGCTTGATTTTTGACTTTGACAAAGTTTTTTCACTTTGTCAAAGTTCTGGCTAAGTATTTACGTTTTTTGTTAGAAAAAATATTTTACATCCCCAAAATCTTCCGATTCAAAGCCTCATCAACACCGCCACCGCCTGCAAAATCATCAAACGTTTTTTCCGTCACGTTAATAATGTGTTGCTTGATGAAAGGCGCACCTTCCGCCGCACCTTGCTCGGGTGATTTGATGCAACACTCCCATTCTAACACTGCCCACCCGTCATAATCGTAGCGAGAAAGTTTTGAGAAAATTTGCTTAAAATCCACTTGCCCATCGCCCAAAGAACGAAAACGACCTGCCCTATCGTTCCAATCTTGATAACCACCGTAAACCCCTACCCTACCGTTTGGTCGGAACTCCGCATCTTTGACGTGGAACATTTTTATTCTTTCGTGATAAAAATCAATGTACTGCAAATAATCCAATTGTTGCAGTAAAAAATGGCTCGGGTCATAAAGGATATTTGCCCGCTTATGATTTTTGACGTGCTTCAAAAACATTTCAAACGTAATGCCATCGTGCAGGTCTTCGCCTGGATGAATTTCGTAACACAAATCCACGCCACAACGGTCAAATTCATCCAAAATGGGTTTCCAACGACGGGCTAACTCTTTAAAACAAGTATCCACCAAACCCTTCGGACGTTGGGGCCAAGGATAAACTGTGTGCCACATCAAAGCACCCGAAAAGGTTACATGGGCATTCAAACCCAAATTCTCGCTCGCTTTTGCAGCCCACATCAATTGTTGAACCGCCCATTTCTGACGTTCTTTTGGCTTGCCTTTCACCTCCGCAGGGGCAAACGCATCGAACCCAATATTATACGCAGGGTTCACCGCCACCAATTGTCCTTGCAAATGCGTGGACAATTCCGTGATTTCTAAACCAAAAGATTTGATTTTACTCTTTAATTCGTTGCAATAGGTTTTTGATTCGGCGGCTTTTTGAAGATCTATCAAACGACCATCCCAAGTAGGGATTTGGATGCCGATATATCCTAACGAAGCGGCCCATTTGCAAACGCCTTCGAGGGTGTTAAAAGGGGCCGTATCGCCCATGAATTGTGCCAAGAAAATGGCTGGCCCTTGTATGGTTTTCATAAATTGTGTCTGTTTTTAATCAGAATGAATAGAATTAGTTACCTTTTATTATAACTCAACGATAGATTTTTAGCTGACAGCTCATTGCTGAAAGCTGACAGCTAATTAGTTACCTTTTTCTCTAAACAAATAAGGTTTAGAAGATTTGCGTGCGAAGCGTTTTCTTCTAAACCTTTTTTTTCATACCCCCTCAATATTTTAGCTTTTTAAAGTGCTGAAATATGTGGGTAGTATTTTTTTTCGTAGTTATCAACCATGTTGCAGAGCGTTTTTAACTCTTTTTTTTCAGGTGATTTACTCGTAAGTTTTCCATGCATCAGTCTGAAAATGCGAGCCATAGCTCTTTCATACTGAACTTCATCGTTAATAGGTTTGATGAATCCTTCCATTTTTGTCTGATTTTAAGTTGTAAAACATTGCGATAGTATTAGTAATCAATGTTTTTAAGGTTTTAAAATATTCAGACCGTCGGGTGAAAAATAAAATGTAAGGTGATTTTCAAGGGCAAGATAATAACAATATCCGCTAATTACTTAAAAATCAACCCATTTTTTTTTGTTACTCGACTCTACAACTTTATATATAAATTTCATGCCACGAACACCGTCAGATACGGAGGGGTAGTCGAGCAACGGATTTTGTGGTTGCCCTGCCAATTGCGCTTGTATGTGCGCCGCAAAATTGCGATAAATGCTCGCAAAGGCTTCCAAGTATCCTTCGGGATGCCCCGCAGGTACACGGGTGTGCAAAGATGCCACTTCATAAGCGGGCGTTTCGGGATATAAGCCACTATACCCTACTCTATGAATTTGCTTAGGTTTATCTAACCATTTGACTATCAATGAGTTAGGTTCTTCTTGCTTCCATTCTAAGCCGCCTTTTTCGCCCCAAATGCGGATATTAAGCCCATTTTCCTCACCCGCACAAATTTGTGAACAATGCAAAATACCCTTTGCTCCATTGTCGTAATGTATCAAGATATTGGCATCATCATCAAGCAAACGTCCTTCTACAAACGTCGAAACGTCGGCATAGACGCTCTTGATTTGTAAGCCCGTGATGTACTCCGCTAAGTTCTCGGCGTGCGTACCAATGTCGCCCAAAGAGCCACCAATCCCCGACCGTTTTGGGTCAGTGCGCCAACCCGCTTGTTTAGAATCGGTCGCTTCTCTTTTCCAAGACAGCCAACCTTGCGGATACTCAACGACAACCTTTCGGATTTTGCCAAACTGCCCTTCTTTCACCATTTGTTTGGCTTGTTTGACCATCGGATAGCCCGTGTAATTGTGCGTGAGGGCGAACAACATGCCCGTTTTTTCAACAATTTTCTCCAATTCTTCCGCTTCTTTCAAGCTGAAACTCACGGGTTTGTCGCATATCACATGGAAACCATTTTCCAACGCCATTTTTGCGGGCGCAAAATGCACGTGGTTGGGTGTCACGATGCTCACGATGTCCATCCGCTTATCGGCAGGGAGTTTTTTCTCTTTCAAAATCATGGTTTTGAAGTCGGGATAAATCCGTTTAGGGTCTAAATACAACGCCTCACCAGAGCGGCGAGAGCGTTCTGCATCACTCGAAAATGCGCCACACACGAGTTCAATTTGTCCATCTATTGCGGCCGCCATGCGGTGAACACCTCCTATAAATGCGCCTTCTCCACCGCCTACCATGCCCATTCTTATTTTTCGCATAATTTTTTAGTTTTTATCTTTTAGAATTTTTTTTGTTGAAAAAAGGGGTAAAATACTGAGGGGGTGCTAAATTGTGAAAAATATCAGAAAGTCAAGTTATTTTTGACAATAATTTATGCTTTTACCCTTGAAAAAACTTCAAAGAGTAAATATCCATCACGTAGAAAAACAGAAGATATGAATTTGACAAAAGAACAAATTAAGGAGGTAAATAAAATCAGTAAAAAGGATATTGATTTTATTCTGTCTATCATTTTTCGACATATAACAGTTGTGGAAGGTGATGATGTTAAAGAAATAGCTAAGAAGGTGGCATGTTTGCGGGCATTTCATCGTTGGTTATCGGACTCTGTTGATGTTAATGCTCTTAAAATTAAGAAGAGGAAAGCGGATTTTGTGGAGTTAATGTATAAGATGGTGCAGCAAATGGAGGGTTTTGCGGGGTTGATTGGGTTAAAAGTGGGATAGTTTTATTTACAAATCAATATTAAAATTATACGCCTCCGCAATCAATGGCAACATCAAAAAAGAGAAAACCATTCTACTCTGTTCGATGGATTTGTCGATGAGTTTGTTGTATTCATCTTTGGTGCAAACAACTTCGTTAAAAACGATGTGGCTATTATTCCAAGTAGCGATAAACTGTTTTTTAAATTTTTTATCGTCTATAAATTCAGATTTAACATCCATCATAAGAGCCATAAATTTACCACTTTTGCCCAGAGCGTCTAACTTAGACATATCCAGTTTTTGCACATCGGTCGGTTGAAAAATCTCATAGTATTTTTTCTTCAATTTGCGTTTAGCCAGTTCTTCAATGGTTTCTCCTTTCGTATTTTTGATTTTGAAAATATTAGCCATCAGTATGGGACAAATAGAGTCTTTATGCACCAAGTAATACCCAATCATAGTGCTGTTGATGCTTGGATTTTGTTGGGCTTTGATACCGTTTATTAGCGTTGCCAGAAACAATAAAATCAGTATTTTTTTCATGATTGTATTTTTAATTTTGAAGAAAAGAACCCCTCAGTATTTTTGCTTTTTATTCCTAAATACTGAGGGAGTGTTGCAGTTTCAACTTTACTTTCTCAAATCCCGAAATAATCAGGACAAACTAATACGTAACGAGATAAAATCTCTGACGAGCCATCACAACGGACAGCACAATTGCAAGATAGGTATCCTATATCAACTTAAAGACTCAATATTTTTTTATACCCAAAAGAATATTCATCGCCATTTGACTCTTCAAAAGACAAAATTCTGTCACATTCAATATCATCAACTATTTTAAAACGTGATACAAAATCATTAGCCCCAGAAAAAAATCTCTCATTATCTAAAAGTATATTCAATTGTTGATTTTTCATGAAAAGCCTAAGTATATAAGAGCATTTGATGTCAATAAAGTAATGATTATCTCCCAATTTGTCTTTTATTATAATCTCTGAATCCTGATTTGAATCAGATTGAAAATTAAGATAACCATAAAGTTCAACTTTAAAAATTCTCGAATCAACAAAGTCATAATAGACTCCTTGTTCAAGCATATGAGGGTTCAAATCAATCATAGATAAATGCTGAACCGATAGTTTCAAATTATTATTTTGATTAATAAATGCTATATCATTTAACGTATATTGAGCTAATACAAGAACTTGCTTAGAGGATAAAGATATATAAATATCCTTTCCAAGAAAGATTGAGTCTTTTGAATCTTTATTCTGCCTTATAATGTATTGTGGAGCATAAAGCCCCACAATGTCATTGCCTACCAAACTTTCTAAGACAGAACTTATTTCTGTATTAATATTGAACGATTTTTTCATATTAAAATCTTATTTTTACAATGGTGCTTTCGCTTCCAGTTGTTGGGTGCTTGTATATTATTTCTATCGTTGGTGTTTGATAAGAATCAGATGTTGGATACCAATTGAAAATAAAGTTATCAACTTGAAACTTTAACCCGTTTCTACCATCTGATATAGGTGTAACTCCAAAAGTATTTTTTAAATCATTCCAAACGTCTTGATCTTTGTTACTATTTGTTAACAGCCCTCCTTTATCATCAACATCCAACTTGCTCAATAGTCTGTTTTTTTTCAAACTATCATAAACTTTTTGAAGTTTTTGGTCAATCCCTACAAAATAACGATTTTGCCAAAGACCGCTTAGTCGTTTATAAACTCTATTGATTTTAGTATAAACTTCTTTAATTTTCCAAAGTGAATTAACTGCTGTAAAACCAGGGAATTTTTTAGCAACAAATTTAAGAATAGTCCTTGTCACTTTGAATGATAACTTCTCAAGTTTCTGAGTACCATTTTCAAGTAATCCTCTTAATTCAATCAAATCATCTATCCCAAGTAAATTATTAAGCCATTCCTGTGCTCCTTCCGTAACTAAATCCAATAAAACATTTTTTAATGGGTCTCCACCGCTACCACTTGTCCCTAAGCTGTTGAGCGTATTAGCTACCTCTGCAAACTCACTACTCTCATTCGTCAGTTTCTGATAAAGCAAAGCATCCGCTCGGAAATTAGCATCCATGCCTTCTTCTGTTGCTAACCCATCCACTTCCGCAAAGAGCTCTTTATCAGCATACAAGGCTTCAAATTCAAGAGGATCAAATCCTGCATTGATATACCTAATCTTTGCAGAAGCTTTTTCAATTGCGGCATCATTGGCTACCGCACCAAAAAACGAGTTATCAATTTCATTCGAGAGACTGCTACTCTGACTGGTTCCAGAAGTGCCCGAATTTTCTCCATCAGGATTAGTGGGATCTGTATTTGGTGATACAGATGGCTGACTATAGCCAAAACCCAAATTGGCGTAACCACCCCCTCCTTCTCCTCCTCCTGGATTTTGAATGAAAAATTTTGCAATTGTATTTACAGCACAAGTTGCCATACACCATATTTCATCCAAAATTCCAGCACCAGCTCCACCACTCCAGCAATTACAACTTGACCTGCCAAAATTATTATTGATAATATTTGCACTCAGATACGCTCGTCCAACAAATTTGCCATTTTCAATAGCAAGTATTTTCTGAATAAGTCCGTCCATTCCTAATTGATAAAAAAGGCCTGAAAAGTCATCAACGGAGAATTTACTATGGGATAGTTTATAGTTTCTTGTCGGACGGTAAACTTGCAACCGGGCATCAATATTATTCGATGAGTCTTTAAAGCACACTAACAAGTAATTCAGCTCCTTACCATCAAGAACCGAAATTTTACTTACTGGTACTACAACAATAGTGTTTGTTTTGAGATAAGTTGAAATTTTAGCATGAGACCACAATGGTGTAACGGACAATTGCTCATCAGTAAAAAATTTATCTGAGTGCTTAGTTGTATCGTTTGTTGTAACTATTGATTTTGCAGAAGATGCAATTACCTTAGTTACTCCATACTTTGATTCAAACCACGTCTGAACCATCTCTACCGTCAAGGGATTGGCGATAGCTGTAGTGGGATTGCTTGATACTGAGGGGTCTGTTGCGTCTAAGTTTTTCGAACACCCCCAAAGCACCCCAACCAACAAAGCCGCCAATAAACAAAAATTCCGAAAACGGCGTTACGCCGTTTTCGGCGATAAATCGAAATAACACATTAATTTTTTCATAATGTATAAAAATTTTTAAATAAGTTGTTTTGTCAAAATTGACACTTAAAAGTAACCTTTACTCTTCGAAGCCGTATTTTTTTATTGTTATTTTTCAAGAAAATACTTTAAAAATGGTATGAAAAACAATGAAATTTATAAAAATACTGAGGGGGTCGCTTTCTCACGGGCGATTAAAATCGCCCGCTATTGATGCTACACTTTCACCCACTTCTGATTACGACTACTCTCCAAAATGCGCTCACAAATCAACAACTCACGATAGCCATCCGCAAAGGTCGGAAACGTTGGTTTTTCAGGTTGCTTACCCGCTTCAATTGCCGCATAAACCTCCTTAAACATTTGCTTCGATGTATCGGGAAAACCCTCATTGTGTCCCCCAGGGAACGACATAATATCACGTGCTTCGGGATACGCCAACGACGGGTCACGCATGAGGCTTTCGTTATAGCCGTCACGGTTGCCAATCCACAATTCATTGGGTGATTCGGAATTGAAAGCGAAGGTCTTTCTTGAACCCGAAATTTCTAATTTCAACTGATTTTTACGCCCCGCCGACACTTGCGAAACGGTCACAGAACCACGGTTGCCGTTGTCAAAACGGAGCAAAACGTTGGCGTGGTCTTCGGTCGTGATAGGCACATCGGCATAGTCTTCTGGTTTCAACATTTTGCCCGAATAGGTTTCAACGGGCTTCAAAGGCTTCTTGCGGGTCTTGTGAATGGTGTTAAAATCAGCCATCACTTCCACCGTTTTTAAGCCTGTTATGTATTCGATTACATCCATCAAATGCGAGCCAATGTCGGCAATCGCCCGTGAATCGCCCGACTTATCGGGTTCTAAACGCCAGTTATAATCGGTTTCATAAAACAACCAATCTTGTAAATAAGACCCAATAATGGAATACACATCGCCCAAATCGCCCTTTTCACGCATCGCTTTCATCTGACGCACCAACGGATAGTAACGCAAATTGAAATGCACGGCATTCACCAAACCTGTTTTGGCAGCCAAAGCCACCAATTCTTCTGCCTCATGCAAATCCTTGGCTAAGGGCTTCTCACACACCACATGTTTGCCCGCCAACAAAGCGGCTTTTGACTGCGCATAATGCAAAAAATTGGGCGTGCAAATATGGATAGACTGAATATCGTCTTGTTTCAATAAATTTTCAAAAGTATAGGCTCTCGAAATGCCCAATTGTGCCGCTTTTGACTCCGCCAATTCTTGCGTCACTTCGCACAACGCCACGACTTCCACATTTGGTAAACGGCGCAATGCCTCTATGTGCGCTGGGCCGATAAATCCTGTACCGACCACCCCTACTTTAATTTTGCTCATAATAGTTGATTTTTTTATTTGATAAATTAATTGATGTCTAAAATGAAGTAAAAGCCGTTTTTAGTATTTTCCAAATTGGATATTTTTTTTAAGAAAAACGAAGAGGTAGGCGGTACAGCACTGGCTTAACATTTCGAATAATCTATAAGGAAAAACGTACACTTAAAAAGCCTCAAAATCGTGTAGTGAATTATGCCAATGCCGTACTGCCTACCTCTTCGTTTTTCCTAAAAAAAAATATCTAATTTAGAAAATCTTAAAACTACTTTCCGTTTATTGCAATAGTGCATTTTGAAATTTTACGTCAAAATACTGAGGGGGTAGTGTAGCGGCGGATTCATCCGCCGAATAACATAACTCATTGATTATCAACGCTTTCGGCGAATAAATTCGCCGCTACATTGCGCCAAAATACTGAGAGGGTGCTTTTAATTATGGCGAATTCGCCATAATTAAAAAAACTCACTCCAAATCATCAGGCAATTCAAGCGTCTTATCCCCTTCTTTCAAATGCTTAAAATTTTGAGCCGAAACTACTTTTTTACCCGATGTCTTTTCAAAATTCTTCCGTGCGCTTCCCGCCGATTTGCCACCCAATTGTGCCGCATCATGATTCTCTGGAAAGCCCTGTGCATCTTTATCCACGGCAATTTGGCGGGTCGCTTCTTCGCCCAGCATCGTGAAAATGAGTTCCAAATTGGTCATGTGGTCACGCAAGTTTTCACGTTGCAAGCCTTTCAAATTTTTATATTCGGAAGGCGACAAACCAAACGTGGCTTTTGAAATCTCCGCCGTTAAAATCGAATATTCAATGTTTTCTTTAACGCCCCGTGCTTTCCATTCATCCGTCAATTGTCGTCGAATGTCAATACTTTTCAAGCGGGTTTCAATCCACTCATCAGAATACCCTTTTGCTCGGTACAATTCTCGAATACGCTCAATCCCCAACTCGGGGTTTTCGATTTCTTCAATGCGCTCATCCCCCACTTGCGCCAACCACAATTTAAAAGGCTCGGCTTTGGGCGAAGGGACGGACATAATAAGGCGAAACAAACCTTTGCGATGCGCACAATTCATGCGCTGCGTGCCGCCTTCCGTTGGTACAGGAAGGGGGGTGACAATTTGTCCCCACCCTTTGGCGAGTTCGGTATCCCGCTTGCGCAACTTTTTCAGATAATCGGAAGCATTGGGCGTGTCTGTCAAAACTTCAACAACATCGGTCAAAACAAACCACCATTGTTCGTCATGCCAAACCCGCCTAACGTTCTTTTCTTGAAAAATAACAATTTTATTTTCAGTCATTTTAATCAGAATTGATAGAATTTTTAATGTTAATGAATGGAATTTTTCATCAATCCCTCTTCTATTTTAAAATGCTGCTGTTTTTTTGATTGGTTGAATTGCTGAATTGTTGTATTGTTAAGTTGTTTTTCAACGGTAAAAACAATTTAACAATTCAGCAATAAAATACTGAGGGGGTGGCACTTGCTTATGCTACTGATTTCTCTTTAACAAAGAAATAAAGCCCAGCAAATGCTACTACTAATAAAATAGGTAACAAATTGATACTACCTAAAACACTTTGACCTGATTGCAATTCAGTCATCCCTGCTATTTTATTTGCGTCAAGTTTTGGCCCAATAAAAAAGGTCTGATATGCCCAGTTACCCAACATACCCACGCCACCCATAAGTGACAAGCCCAATGCACCAGATTTAGGGATTTTTTCGTTCACAAAACCCAACATTGTGGGCCAGAAGAAACAACATCCTGCCGCAAAAACAGCTGCTGCCAAATAAAGCATATTCCCTTCCGTTGATCTCAACAAATATAAGCCTAAAACTGCCAAAACCGAAGAAACCAATAATACTCTAATGGGATTTAAAGCGTGAATAAAGGGGCCGCCGAAAAATCGTCCAACAGCCATAATGCCGTTTACCAAAGCCAAAATCAAAAGCGAATTTGCCCCTGCATTGCCCAAAAGTTTATCTACCCATTGACCCGTACTAAGTTCTGTATTGGCTGTAAAAAACATACAAACTGCCATAATCAAAAACAAAGGCGTAGCACATGCTGCAAACATTTCACTAAATGATGTGCCTGATGTAACTCGTTCCGTTTGTGGAAATTCTTGACCCCAAAACATATATCCATAAACTACGGTTGGTATCAAAATCAAAGCAACTTGCAATTCCCAACCTAATCCAATAGATTTCATCCCCGCAGCCAACAATGCCCCTATAACTAATCCGCCAGGAAACCAAACGTGAAAACGATTCAACATACCAATCTTATTATCCGTGTACATCGAAGCAACGAGTGGGTTACAAACAGCTTCAACCATACCATTCGCAAAACCTACGAGGAATGTTGAGATAAAAAGTGTCCAAAAGCCACCCGCAAAAATGGTCAAAACAAGACCCAAAAGATGTGCACCAAATGCTACCCACATCCATTTTTTCATACCCAATAAATCTACGAAAAAACCGCCAAGCGTTGTCGCTACGGGAAAGCCGAAAAACGCCATACCTGCAATCCAGCCCAATTCGGTATCCGTCAGATTAAATTGTTTGCCTAAATCGCCGAGCATCCCCGCACGAATCGCAAAAGTCATTGATGTAACTAATAATGCCACACATGAAGCATTAAAGAGACGAGATTTGTTAATTACTGCCATTTTCTATCTGTTGTTTAATTTTAAATAAATAAAGGTGGTTATTCTTAAATTCTTATAAATTCTGTCCAGTTACCTTAGTGTCAATTTGACAATTATTCCCAAAAATAGATATTTCTTGTTTTCTACCAATTTTCTAAGCCTTTTTTTCTAAAATTAAAGGAATTATATTTGGAAATTTTAGAAATCGGCGAATTGCACAAAAAGAAATTGGTTTTCGAGCATCCCATATTAGATATTTTTTTTTTAAGAAAAACGAAGAGGTAGTTTCCTCCCTGCTTTGATTTAGTCTATCTTTTAAATGGAAGGTTTAGAGTTTTGTGAGTTGGACATATCGTAGCGACATTTATGCACCATATATGATTAAAACATCTATCATCTTGAAACCACCGATTTTTAATCGGGGGGTAAGGAATTACCACTAATGCCATCTATCTTCTTTTCAAAAACATCACATCTAATACACGCAATATGTGATGTTTTTAAATAGAAGATAGATGGCATTAGTGGGTTTGCATGACCCCCGATTGATGAATTTAAAATAATTAACCGTCATTATCTTTTCAGATTTGCAAGGCAAATCATTACAAAACAGCAATGTTATTATGACGGTAATTTATTTTAAATTCATAAATCGGGGGTTACAAGATGATAGATGTTTTCAATCGCATAGGTAGAATTTACCTGCCGAATCTTTATAACTCATTGATTACCAATGACTTCGGCGAACAAATTCGCCGCTACCTGAAAAACTGCAAAACTGACAAACTGCAAAACGCTTAAAGCATTTTGATTTTCATATTCCGATACCACACCTTATTACCGTGGTCTTGCAGCGCAATATGCCCTTTCATCATCGAGCCAAACTTTGGCATATCTTTAAATTTACTGCCTTTTATCATTTCTTTCCACGCAGGTGCATTCATATCATATCCAACGACCTTCACGCCATTGAGCCAATGCTCTACTTTTCCTTTGTTTTGAACCAATTTTGCATTGTTCCACTCCAAAGCGGGTTTCACGGTTTCTTGGCTGCATGACTGCAAATCGTATAAATCGCCGGCACGGTGCTTGATGATTTTTGCGTCGGGGTGGCATTTATTGTCTAAAACTTGCATTTCAGGGCCAGAACGCCACACAAATTCTAACTTCGGGTCGTCAATGATGTTATATATAATGCCTGAGTTGCCGCAAGTGTCAATTTTCCAATCCACTTGCAATTCAAAATTTTCGTAACTATCGGCCGTGACAATATCGCCGCCATCGGCATACCACTTGCCGTCTTGCTTTTTCTTCACGTTCAAGTGCATGGATTGTTCGGCTGAGTCAACAATCCAATCAGGGCCCAAAGTGGTTTTACCGAAGTTGTGCCATCCAGCAAATGATTTGCCATCAAAAAGGAGTTTATAGCCTTGTTTTGTTTCTTCATCCGTCAACACATTGGCGGCGGCGGTCACAATTTTTTCAACAACTTTGGTTTCGACAGTCGTAGTGGTCTTTGTGTCACTGTTTTGGCAAGATGCAAATGCCACGATAAGCATCATAAAAGCGGTTTTTTTCATAATCTTCTTTGTTGTTTGATGAAATGATTAAAAATTTAGCTATCAGCTATGAGCAATCAGTAGTCAGCTTTTTTACACAATAAATTCTTAAAGAGTTTGTGATTAGTAGCTGAATGCTCATTGCTGAAAGCTGATGGCTTTTAAAATGGATTGCGAAAGATAGTTTTAAAATCGAATTACCTACCCTACTCTATCCTCATTTTTTAAAAATTTGTCGTACACCTTATTTAAAAGGACAAAAAACAGGCAATTGATGGGAAAATACTGAGGGGGTGCTTTCACTTTTTCAGTTTTGCAGTTTATCAGTTTTTGAGGTTTGCAGTTTAATGTTAAATATTCGAGATGTACGCCACCTTTTGGTAGAATATAATCCTTGTGTTTTTGTGGTATATGTTTAGTATAATTTATATTTTAAAATAAAAAATTTAAAGTTTATTAACGTTTTATTTGCATAATACTTTTTTTATGGTACATTTGACACATAATTAATTCTTCTTTATACAAGCAATCACAGAATTTTAAATTTTTGCAAATAAACAAACTGTCCAACACAACTGACTTCACTCAACCAAACCAGTAAAAAATCAATCAAAAAACCTTATTGGAAATCAAGAGACATTCTGAGTATGTAACGTACTTGAATGATTTAATGAACAATTTTTATTGTCCTATAACAATTGTGTCCTATTGAATTTAATTGAAGCGCAAACAGTTTAAATACTGTTTGCGTTTTTTTTGTGCTAATACTGAGGGGGTATCTTGCGTTTTTCAGTTTTGCAGTTTCTACTGTTTTCAGTTTTACAGTTTTTCCGTCTCAAAAAGGCTATCATTGCGAGTGCTACGAAGCAATCTGCCATGTTTCTTCCGATTCCCTTTCTCCATGTTTTTTCAATTGCTAAAATTAAGGGTATGCCCTCTTACAAAAATTTAAGTGTGGGGAAAAGGAGAATCGTAGGTCAAATGACAGATTGCTTCGTCGTTCCTCCTCGCAATGACACGTTGATTTGGCAAAAGTGTGGGTGCGTTTTTCATTATTTCAGTTTCACAGTTTTTGCGTTTTGCAGTTTTATATAAATCATTTATTATGTCTTCTTTAATTTAAAAGAAACAAAAACACGTTTTTCAGTTTCGCAGTTTTTCAGTTTAAATCAATTTCCATTTTGAAAAAAGAAATTCAGGACTGAATAAAAACAGTCAAACAATCAAAGTTTAATTTTTTGATTAAAGCCAAATTGAAATTTAATCAAAAATGAAGGTTTGAAGCATGAGGATTTTGATAAAACTCAAAACAGTTGTCAAAAAAACAATTTCGTGGAAATACGGCATTCCTGCCATTGGGGACTCACAAATTGTAGTTGATACCTCCAAAACGCCTTAAATTCAAAATAAACAATCAATTTGTGCCAAAAAATGCTTAATTAAAAACATTCCGTGTATCCATTTAGACTTTGGAAGCCTTTTCGCTATTGGATGTCCAATCCTATTCCTTTTCTCACTTTTCCCTTTTTACCTTTTCTCCTTTCTTCCTTTTTGCAGTAAAAAAGTTTTTACTTTTTTCAGTTAATCAGTTTTGCAGTCTCAAAAATCGTTTTATATTTGCACCATAAAACTTTAAACGAAGTATTTTTATGAAAATAGGTGTCTCAAATTTAAAAGGTGGCGTAGGTAAAACGACCATTGCTCAAAATCTTGCAGTTTGCTTCGCACACATGGGTTACAAGGTGTGCATCGTGGATACGGATACGAACCAAAACTCGCTTGCATGGTCGGGTGTGCGGGACGAAAGTTTGCCTGGCATTTTGGTTGTGGGCGCAACGGATTCAAAAGCCTTGAACAAAACCGTGGACAAACTCGACCGTGACCACGAGATTGTTATCATTGACGGAACGCCTTCGTTGTCAGAAATGACGACTCGGATTATCCTATCAAGTGATATTCTTTTAATTCCCATTTTGCCAAGCGGACATGATTTCAGGGCCATGACTCAATTTGTGGAACGCTATGAACAAGCAAAAGAGTTTAAAGCCGAAATTCCCGCTTATTTCATTCTCAATCAATTTTCTGAAAATCTCAATGTGCATCAAGATATGAAAAACATGCTGACGCAATTTGAATTGGGCATTATGGAAACCACCGTCAACAAGCGGGTTTCGTATGTCCGCACAGGTATTGAGGGCAAGGGTGTGTATGAGTCAAACGACGATAAGGCAAAGGAGGAAATGGTAAAATTGACCCAGGAGGTTTTGAAATTAGCGCATCAATATAAATTCGTGGAAGATTGAATTAGGATTATAAGGATCTTAGAGGGATTTAATAGGATTTTTACCAACAGAAAAAATCCTATTAAATCCTTCTAAAAATCCTTATAATCCTAATTCAATTTTACATAAAACATTCACAATCAATCATTTATATAATTTCGTTACAATGACAAAAGATAAAAAAACAGATTACAGCAAATTAAGCCTCGGCGCAAAAGTTCCGATGAAAGCCGCTACCATAGCCGCAGTTGAACCCGTAGCACCAAAACCTGTTGCGGCAAAAGCCGTGAAAGCAAAAGTGGAAAAGGTAGAAAAAGCAATCGAATCGCCTAAACAACCTACTAAAATGGAAGCTGCCGTGAAAGCAATTCACGCCACGCCACTCCCTCGCATGATGAAACCTACCAAAACCGAAGAACGCACTTTGCGGGTCACTTTGGATATTCCGTTGTCGCTTCATGCCCAAATACGCACCAAAACTTTTCAAGAAGGCATCTCTATGAAAGAATATTTCTTGGAAATGGCAAAAAAGGAAATGGGGATTTAGTTATTAGTTATTAGTTATTAGTTATTAGTTATTAGTTTGAAACGTGATTTTGCGTTTTGCAGTTTTGCAGTTTATCATTTTTACAGTTTTTCATTTAATCATTTTTGCAGTTAAGAAGCCTATTTTTCTATGTTTGATTAGCCTTATTTTTTGTTTTTGCTTAAAAAAGACAAAAATGTGGCTCAAATCTCGAAAAATACTGAGGGGGTAGGGGATAACGAACATAAAATTATTATGGAAGAGAATTTATTTAATTTAGATAATTTCAATAGCTTAGAACCTAAGAAAAATAGGACGAAAGCGGAAGGCGGGGTGAGCAAAATCACGCAGCGCATTCTTGAAGGTGCGGTTGCGGTGCGGTTGGATAGGGCGAGCATTGAAGATGCGATTTTTCAGCATTCGGTGTTGTGCCAAACGTTTTTGCCCTATCGCAACCCCGGTGACGAAACCAAAATTTGGCAACAAAAACAAGGCAATGTCAGTTTGGCGGTGCAAGCCAACCACGTTTTGAATCCTGAAACGGGCGAATTTGAGTTCGTGGGTCTGCCTTATGGGACAAAATCCCGCTTGATTTTGGCGCATATCAACTCCGAAGCGGTGAAAACCCAGAACCGTTTGATTGACGTGGAGGAGAGTATGACCGCTTTTATCAAAAAATTGGGCTTGAATACCGATGGGCGAACCATCAAAGAAGCGAAGGAACAATTGCGCCGTTTGACCGCCTCAATTATCAGTATTGGTTATTCCGATGGTGAAAAAGGGATGCAAGTGGATTTAAAAATCGTGAAAGCCTTTGACCTTTGGTTTCCAAAAGACCAACGCCAACGGGTGCAATGGACTTCAAAAATCCAACTCACCGAAGAATATTTCACGAGTTTGATAAACCATGCGATTCCTTTGGACGAAAGGGCGTTGGCGGCGTTGTCTCATAATGCGATGGCACTCGATATATATGCGTGGCTTGCGCAGAGGTTGCACCGCATTGATTTTAATAAACCACAATTTGTTGCATGGCAAAACCTCAAAGAGCAATTCGGACAAGGCTATGACCGCATGGATAAGTTCAAAGAGGTGTTTCGCCGCACTTTGAAAATCGTGTTGACGCAATACCCGACTGCCAAATTGTCAGAGGATAAGAACAAAGGTTTTTATCTCTACAATTCGCCTTCGCCGATTCCACCAAAGATTATTCACTTGATTGAAAACCCGCCAAAGTTCTAACGTGCAGTTTGGTGGAGTTTAGCCAAAAAAAAGGGATAAATACTGAGGGGGTGACTTTTCCACGTGCAGTTTGGTGGAGTTTGGTTAAAAACAAGGGCATTTTAAGGCTTTTAAAAATAATCCACGTGCAGTTTGGTGGAGTTTAGGGGTAAAAAGGAGTAAGCGTGTCTTTATTCACGTGCAGTTTGGTGGAGTTTAGGTGAAAAAGCGATATTCCAACTATAACTCTTCCTTTCAAAAAGTTATTCACGTGCGGTTTGGGAGTATTATTACCAAAAAGCACGTGTAGTTTGGGATATACGTCACGTGCAGTTTGGTGGACAAACCTATATCTTGTTTTCCTATAATTATTTACCTATACAGGCGTTTGTTTTTAAAAAATTTTGAAAGAAAAAAGAAAAGTTAAAACATGGGGGCGGCGGCGGTTTTTTATAACTTTTTGAAAGGGTAGGGTATAGTTAATGAGTAATAAGTAATAAGCAATGAGTGATAGGCAATGAGTAATAAATCCATTTTTTGATTAGAAGCAATGAAAATATGATGCCTTTGGCTTCATCAAGCTGAAAGCATGACTGAGGGGCCTCCTTTTTGAAAATGCTTACATTTGGAATATGCTTTCTTATATCAGATATTTTTTTTAGGAAAAACGAAGAGGTAATTTCGCCCGTTCATCTTCTAACGTATCTTTTAGAATTTGGCGGAAGGACATTCATCCATATTTTAACTTTTAATCGCAAAGGTCATGTAAAAACGACCAAAATACTGAGGGGCCCCTTTTGCCAAATTTTAAAAGATACGTTAGAAGATGAACGGGGCAAATTACCTCTTCGTTTTTCTTAAAAAAAATATCTAATTTGGAAAAATCGAAAACCGCAGGTTTCGTTGTATAAAAAACAGGGTGAACGCCATTGATATAAAAAATCATCGTTTCAGTATAGAAAAACCACGATTTAGTCACTTTTTAAGGCGTATCAAGTCAATAACTGTTACTTTCATGCGTTAAAGACTGTACATTTGTCCTGTTAAATCCGTTATTCGTCGGATGAATACAAGATAAAATTTTCAATAACTTAATAAACAATACGAAATTAGCTAAAACCTATAAATTTATCATGTTTAAGAAACCTAAAAGCAACATCCTTTTGAGGATTCATTTTTTTTGTGCCTTTTTCCTACTTACCATTACAGCGTTTGCTCAAAAAGCAACAATTGTAAGGGGACGAGTAACTGATGAAAAAGGCAAAGAGGCTTTGCCTTACGTCAATGTTCAATTCGATGGCACTTCCATCGGTGCAACGTCTGATATTGACGGCAATTTTTATTTAGAAACGAAAACCTCGGTTTCTAAGCTCAAAGTCTCCTACGTGGGCTATCGAACCCAAACGGTTGCCATAAATCAAGGTCAAATGAATGAAGTTTCCGTGAAATTGGTGGAAGGCTCAAACGATTTGCAAGTGTTGGAGGTGAAGGTTGCGAAGTATCGCAACAAAGGCAATCCCGCCGTTGAGTTAATCAAAAAAGTAATTGACCACAAAGATCAAAACCGCAAATCAGGTTTTAAATCTTACCAATACAACAAATACGAGAAGGTAGAATTTGCCCTAAACGGCATTTCGGACTCGTTTCGGAACAACCGTTTCATGAAAAAAGTGGATTTTGTCTTTCAAATTGCCGACACTAATAAGGCTTCGGGAAAAGTCAATTTACCGTTTTATTTGCGTGAACGTCTTTCAGATGTCTATTACCGCAAAGACCCAAAAGCTGAAAAAGAGCTTGTAAAAGGGGAACATACCACCAAAATGCCCGAGACTTTGGATGATGCGGGTATTTCCGATTACATCAATAATCTTTATCAAGAGGTTGATATTTACAACAACCAAATTGAGTTGGTGCGGGTCAATTTTGTGAGTCCATTGAACCCCATTGCGCCTACTTTTTACCGTTTTTACATCCAAGATACAAGCGTAGTGAAGGGCGTAAGTTGCGTGCATCTTTATTTTGCCCCCCGCAATAAAATGGATTTGGCGTTCATTGGTCACATGTGGGTGTCGTTGGAAGACTCATCTTATGCCGTCCGAAAAATAGAAATGGGTGTTCCAAAAGACATCAATTTGAATTTTGTGAGAGAAATGGAGATACGCCAAGAATTTGATTGGGTAGAGACACCTGACAGTGTTGGTGGCGGTAAAAGTCGTGGCTTGATGCTGTCAAAAGACATTGCTTTAATGGATTTTGCGGTGGCAAAAGAAGGTCAAAAATCCATAATGGGTACGAAAACAGTCTCTTTTAAAGATTATCAAATCAATCAGCCTATCAAAAACGAGGTTTTTAATGGGTTAAATAAGGTGATTATGGTCGGTGAAGCTCGACATCAAGATGACTCATTTTGGGTTGAAAGTCGTCATGATTCACTTAACAAACATGAACAAGGCATCTTTAAAACGATGGATAGCCTCGATAATAGCAAGCCTTATCGGCGTTTTCTTTGGTACACTCATTTGCTGACGACGGGTTCTGCCCGAGTGGGCGTGGTTGATTTGGGGCCCATGATGTCGCTTTATAGTTTCAACCCCGTGGAAGGTTCGAGGTTTCGTTTAGGCGGTCGTACCAATCCAAGATTTAGCGAAACTGTATTGCTGGAAGGCTACGCAGCGTATGGTATGAGAGACAATCGTTGGAAGTATTTTGCAGGCGCACGTTTCTTTTTAGGGGGCAAAGCAACGGATAGAGATTCGTTGACCCAAGCTCGAATCTGGTATCAAAACGATGTGCGGGTGCCTGGGCAAGACCTTCTTTTTATTCAAGAAGATGCGTTCTTTGCGTCATTTCGTCGAGGTGTCAACAACAAGATATTTTATCAGACTATGGCAGGTGTAGAGTTTCAAAAATTGGGAAATGGCATTACATATACGGTGGGTATGAAAAAACTCATCACTCGCCCTTCCGATTCGTTGATTTTTAACCGTGAGGTAGTGGATAGAACAACGCCAATACCGATTGAAAGCATTAATTCGACCGAATTGAACCTTAGTATTCGTTATGCACCCAACGAAATTGTATATCAAGGAGCGAGAAATCGTCGGACTTTGCGGTCAAAATATCCGATTATTCAAGCGTGGTATTCTTACGGTATCAAAGACTTTTTAGGCGGTGACTATGAATACCATAATCTTCGACTTAGAGCAAAAAAGACTTTTTATTTTCCCGTTGCGGGCTTTGCAGATGTGACCCTCGAAGGTGGAAAAGTATTTGGTCAATTGCCATATCCGTTGCTCATTCCGCACCGTGCCAACCAACTTTATTACAATATGGTTGACTCTTATAATTTGATGAATTTCTTAGAATTTGTGAGTGATAAATACGCTTCGGTCAACGTCTATTACAACATGGGCGGCTTTTTATTAAACCGTATTCCTTTGATTCGTCAGTTAAAATGGCGTGAAGCATTCACTTTCAAAGCTGTTTGGGGCAGTTTAGATGATAAAAATATACCAAGTAAAGAAAATGGCATGTTGCAATTTGCGAAAGCGGAAGACGGTAGCCCATATACTCATTCGTTGGAAAAAGCACCTTATATTGAAGCCTCTGTGGGCATTTCTAATATCTTCAAATTATTGCGTGTTGACTACATTCGCCGCTTGAATTATTTGAATTTGCCGAATGTAGATACTTGGGGTATTCGGGCGAGAATTGCTGTTTCTTTCTAATTATTTAGTTAGAATAATTTTTACAAAATATTGATAATCAACCCTTTGCGAGTATTTTTTATTGAAAATACTGAGGGGGTATATAAAACTTTCTAAGCTGTCAAAGTTTAGAAAGTTTTTTTGTTTAAGAAAATTAGGTAGATAAACTTGTGATAAAAAAACTAATTTTGCAATGCAATGTAACGGCTGATTTATCTGCCGAAGTGCTTAGTTACATTCGGCAGATAAATTCGACCTGTGCGATTAAAATTATAAAGTGCCGTAGGCACGGGTCATATTGTCATGCTTTCAGCTTGATGATGCTTTGCATTCATAGCGGCGGATTTCAATCCGC
>JAYTMW010000058.1:0-3911 GCA_043728105.1 Saprospiraceae bacterium
TGCCATTTTATGCAATTCACTCCATGATTTGGTGTCTAAAAACAAGTTTGTTGCCTTCAACAAATCTTGACGCAGTTCTAAGGTGTACCATATTTCTTCCAATCCTGCTCGATAATATTTTGCCCGCATTTCATCTAATTCACTCTGCGTAAACACATTCGATGGTTGACCTGTTCCCCAAGCACCCTATATGTCTTTCACTCCGCCACAACCATTTTTAGCTAATGAACGGCTGCGCTCGTTTGGGTCTCCTGGCCCGATACGCTCTATTGTTCAGGTCTTTGACCTGCGTGTTTTTTCGTTTTGTGCTTTTTAAAAAGACCCCTCAGTATTTAGCCTTAAAAAAGCCAAAATACTGAGGAGTGTTGCTTAACTATTTGATTATCAAGTAGTTATAAAACCTTTTTGAAAGTCGCAGACTTACAGAATACTACATAAGCGGTTGCAGACTGCCTACAAACAGCCTCGTTCTTTGATTTTAGTTTTGTTGTTTTTCTAAAATCGGACTCTGCGACAGCGGGATACGAGCAACCCCGTTTCTTTAATTTTAGTTTTGTTGTTATTCTAAAATCAGACTTTAAGCCAGCGGGGCAGAGCCAACAGATGCGCCAGCGGGGTTATTCTAATCAATTTTATAGCGTTGCTTTAGTAATAGTTTGTAATTACTATTTGAATAATGAATGTTATACTCTCTATTTAGAAACTCATTTTTGAAATTTTTATCAAAACCTATAAGTAAAAGTCCTGTTTCCGCTTTTATAACTATATCATCACCGTTAGTACTAGTAAATATAATTAATGAATGATTGTCTATTTCTAAAGCTAAATCTTTCTTATTTATTTTGTTCGATATATCAGATATTATTCTCTCATCCTTATCTATAAAATCATGTAAACCGTAAATTTCAATTTTACTTATTACAAATTCATTATATTCAATATTTAACCCATAAGTTGGCAATGGCTGTTTTTGGTGATATTCTTCGCTTAGATTTAAATTTTTTTCAACATAAATATGTAACCCGCCGTTTTCAGCAATTAAATCTAAGGAAGCATATCTAATATTTATATAACCCCATGTAGCGTCAAATAATTCAATAGTTATTTCACTCGCTATTAAAGAATTTCTCTGTGGTTGAAAAATAGAATTTGGTGGGACTACTATACCCGCTATTTTTTTCCTAACATTACCTTTTAAATTATCTAATGTTAATTGGGAAATATTCTTTTTTACTACTTTCATATGTAATTTAATTTTTAACCTTGTTACGTTTTGTCTATAAAAAACGTAACAAGGCTGTTTTTAACTATGGCTGCCTGAATTTTATAAACGTTTTACCGCTTGCCAACCTTCTTCCAAAACCCAAGCCAAACGTGCTGGTAAGGTTTTCCGAAACCGTTACCTACTATTTTGCTCGACTCCGTCGAGTTTGTACTACGATGCTCGGTTTATGAAAAGAACCCCTCAGTATTTTTGCCTTTGATAGCTAAATACTGAGGGGGGTGTTGCTTCTATTTTACTTTCCCAAACTCGACGGAGTCGAGCAACATAATACGTAACGAGATAAAATCTCTAACGAGCCAACAGGTGCGACAGCGGGCTCTGCGACAACGGGATACGAGCAACCCCGTTTCTTTAATTTCAGTTTTGTTGTTATTCTAAAATCAGACTTTAAGCCAGCGGGGACTGCCTACGAGCAGGGAATTTATTTTAAATATTTTTACTCTACTCGAATCAACAAATAATCATTAAAATCTCCTTTTTTAAAAGCTTCATAAAAATTAGAACCGGGGGCAGTTTCATCATTTGTTACCAATGCTAAATTTTCTAAATTAGCTACTTTTCCAAATATATTGGCAATTTTTTTTGAATAATGATGCACATAGTCAAAAGTCTCTTCATCTAAAATCCGAAGTTCTAAAACATTAAAAAGCTTGTCTGATTCAACATCTTCAATAACTACGTTGAAACGTAATAAGTAATTATCAAGATTAATCTCAATTTTTGCTTCATAATATCGAAAGTCTGTCTCATTATAAATAGGGCTTTTATGAACTTCACTAATTGTACAATCATCAAAACCAAGCCCATCAAACATAGACGAAAAAACTGAATATTCTTCTTTTATTTCGAAAAACATGTAAATCACACTACTTATTTTCATTGCTCTGTTAATATTTTTAAAGTTTTTAATAAAAAAGGGCGTAACTTCTGTTTGTTAAAATACGGTGTTAATAACTTAGACAATTTCCTAACGCAAATGCTCCCGTTACATTTTATTGTAGTTTCAACAAATAACATAGTTACGCCCTAAATTTTGGTATTAGTTAGAACATTTTAAAAACAATATTTACTGCCTTACTACGATATTTAACCACACACCTTCTTGAGCTAATCTATTTATATAAGAGCCCGCTCGCTCACCTTGTTCCTAAACCCAAGCAAACGTGCTGGCAAGGGTTTTTAACCCGATGTATATTATGTTGGTCGTCTTTGACGACTGTTAATAGATTTATGTTTAAACAGCAAGCACCCCTCAGTATTTTTGCTTTTCTATGGCTAAATACTGAGGGGGGTGCTTCTGTTTTACTTTCTCAAACTCGACGGAGTCGAGCAACATAATACGTAACAAGATAAAATCTCTAACGAGCCAACATGTGGGCCAGCGGGGTTCAGGACACACCTGATTGCGAGCGGGTATTTAAAAAGATTCTATAAACTTTATAGTCAAATTAAGATTCCCTATACACTCAGTAGTTGGCGAAATTGTAAAATCTATCTTAGATGTAAACCAATCGCATCTAATTGTGGTATCCTGAGTACCTATTATTATAATCTCACCACATGAAGGGTTTGTAACATTCAACTTACCAGCAATATGAGATTTAATATTTACGACAATACCGTAAACAGATTTACTCTCTGATGTTGAAAATGAAAGTTTTTGAATTTTTGAAAAATCATTTATTTCAACACTATGCTCTGATGAACAACTATCAAATAGAAAGGACATGATTACGATTTTGACAACCAACAATAAACTTTGAATCTTTTTCATGGGCATGTTTGGTTAGTAAATCTTAATCTTTGATTAGCAAATAATCCCGCAGAATTTACACCGTCAAAACAAACATATTGCATCATCCCGCTATTTATATTCTGCATTATCAAATCTGGAAGACCTATAATATTGGAATTCCATTCTGTTCCAATTCTTCTGCCAACTTCGTTATTGAAAAAATCCATATCCGTAGCAAAAGGAGTAACTCCTCCAGATTCATGTGCATCAGTCCATACTTTCGCTCTATCTCTTCCAATATGTCTTGTCAAAAGTGCATTCCAGTAAGAATGTTGAAAAGCATTTGCAATATTTCGATCATTACCAACATCAATATTTCCGTTAAACCGAGTTCTTGTTGCATCTATTGCAACTCTGGAATCTACTGCGTAACTTAAAAATTCTATTTTATTACCTAATGCTAAGGCTCTTTCTTGATCATTTAGATTGGATATACCTTCATCAACCATCAATTTACTCCAAACTTTGTCTATTAAATTTGTTGCGGTAATATTATTTAATCCAATACTATTCAAAAACGCATCCACCTGCGCAAAGAGATTCGGATCCAACCAAAGTTGAACAAACTCTTCAGTCGTAAAATTTGCTTTTTTATATTTATCTAAAGACTCCATGGCACTCAATGGAAAATTTAGTGCGGCATTGGCATTGTAAAAATCGGTGTGTGAAGATAGTACGGTTAAATAATTTTCTAAGGCTTTGTAATTTGAAGTGGTCGTTACCAAGTTTAGAAGTGCCATTTTATGCAATTCACTCCATGATTTGGTGTCTAAAAACAAGTTTGTTGCCTTCAACAAATCTTGACGCAGTTCTAAGGTGTACCATATTTCT
>JAYTMW010000059.1:0-11316 GCA_043728105.1 Saprospiraceae bacterium
TTTTTTTTGCAACACATAGGCACATAGGACACATAGTATTATGTATAAATCCTTAGTAATCAACACTTTATGAAAAAACTATGTGTCCTATGTGCCTATGTGTTGCAAAAAAATGACCTATTATTAATTCGTATTAACATATTTCATTCGTTCAAGTTGCAAAAATCTAAAATCTAAAAAATGGCAACGCCAAAATCAGTCGCTTTTCATACTTTAGGGTGTAAACTCAACTACTCTGAAACGTCTTCAATCCAACGGCTTTTTGAAGATAAAGGCTTTTTTATCAACGAATTTGATGAAAGTGCTGACGTATATGTCATTAATACGTGCAGCGTGACGGATTTTGCGGATCAAAAATGCCGTCAAACGGTGCGTCGGGCGATGCGGCAAAACCCTGATGCTTTTGTGGTGGTGGTGGGTTGTTATGCACAATTGAAGCCTCAAGAAATTGCGGACATTCCAGGCGTAGATTTGGTTTTGGGGGCAGGAGAAAAATTTAAAATCACGGATTATATAGACGGTTTGACCAAAGCACAAGGCAAAGGCATGGTCAACGCAGGTGAAATCAGAGAGGTGAATACCTTCCATAATGCGTTTTCATTTGGCGACCGCACACGCTCGTTTTTGAAAGTGCAAGACGGTTGTGATTATAAATGTGCGTTTTGTACGATTCCGTTGGCGAGAGGAAAAAGCCGTAGCGATACTGTTGAGAATGTGATGGAAAATGCTCGTCAAATTGCCCTCATGGGTGTGAAAGAAATTGTTTTGACAGGTGTCAATATTGGTGATTTTGGTAACGGAACGGAAGTAATTGAAGGCACAAAAGCCAAAAAAGAGGCACTTTTCATTGATTTAGTTAAAGAATTGGATAAAGTAGAGGGTATTCGTCGCTTCCGCATTTCGAGCATTGAACCCAATCTTTTGACAGACGAAATCATCGAATTTGTGGCACAATCGGAACGTTTTATGCCGCATTTTCACGTGCCTTTGCAGTCGGGTAATGACAAACAATTGACGCAAATGCGCCGTCGTTATAAGCGTGAATTATATCAAAGTCGAGTGGAAACAATAAAAAAACTGATGCCTCATGCGTGCATAGGCGTGGATGTGATTGTTGGTTTTCCGAATGAAACAGATGAAGATTTTAAGGAAACCTACAATTTTATCAATAATTTGGATGTCTCATACCTCCACGTTTTCACGTATAGCGAACGGGCGAACACGGCTGCAATTGACATGGAAGGCGTTGTACCGATGCACGTTAGACGTGAACGCAATGAAATGTTACGGATTTTGTCGGAGAAAAAACGCCGTCATTTTTACAGCCAATATTTAGGTCAAACAAGGGAAGTTTTGTTTGAAAATCATAAAAATAGTGAACTTTTGACAGGTTTTACGGATAATTATATCAAAATCGAGTTGAAAAAAACAGAAAATACTGAGGGGGTCGTCAATTGGATTTTGCCCGTTGCGTTAAATGATTTTAACAATGATGGTGATATAATTTCTACTTTGGCGGTGTCTGAATTGGTTTAAATCTTTATTTTTTCGACTGCCATTTCTTCAAAATTTTTGTTCCAATCCCTTTAAATGCGGGAGTCGCATGAGGCAATTGGTCTTCAATAAGTGGTAACATTTCGTTGAGCAAATCAGGTTCCCGCACACATAATCTATCCAAAATCATCATCGAAAATGCCTTGATTGCCACTGCTACTGAGGGGTCTTCCAAATATCGAAAACACACATCCACAAGCAAGCCCACTACTTCATCTGATTGATTTTCTAAATTGGGCATGTCCTTCAAAGCCCGAACCGTGTTGCGGGCAATGGCATCATGCACCTCATTTTTACTCAAATTTTGAAGCATCGAAACCAAATAAGGCTCAATTAAGTGAGGGCTTTTCTCCGCCACATAATTCACTGCCCAAGCCGAACGTTGGGTTATGCGAGGCACATCATTCAAAAAAAGACGCATCAACTCTGCAAATCGTTCTTTGTCATCGCCGATGTATGACACAATTTGCAGCGTGAGTGCTTTTGAATGTTCGGCTAAAAGAGCTTCTCGTAAATTCACTTTTTGTGGTTTTTGTCGGCAACCTCGGTTTTGACATTTTGAATTAAAAATTTGTACTTAAATCTACTTTAGCAATTTACTCAGTGTACTTATATAAAGCGTAGTAAAAAAAGACTAAGTAAAGTGTAAAAAATAACATGGTCTAATTGAAGTTTTTTTTGCAACACATAGGTACATAGGACACATAGATGAATATGTAATTGTTTGATTTTCAACGAGTTATAAAAATAATTTCCGAAAACTATGTGTCCTATGTGCCTATGTGTTGCAAAAAATAACCTATTTATTATTTACTTGTTTCTAAACGGGTTGATTTAATTTTTGAAGTTGAAAAAATTGAAAATTTTTTCAACTTCAAAAATTAAATCAACCCAGAAAAAAACTTTCTAAGCACGCCTTTTGTGCGCAGCACAAAACAGTGTGAGTAAAGTGCCAAGTCAGAACTAATTACAAAATACCTAAAATAAGTAAAATAGCAAAAATAAACAGTAAAAGAGCCACCAGATTTTGAATGGTTTGAATGGTTATTTTTGTTAAAATTTTACTACCAAAATAGGCTCCCAAGAAAGCCGATAAAGTCGCTGCGGCAATTAATGTATAATCAAAAGATGGGGCGTTTTTGGACCATCGTTCAGCATAAACGGAAAGGCGTGCCGTGTCAATCAAGCAAGCTATGACTACGCCTGTGCCTATAAAAACTTCTTTACTCAAACCCACTTTTGTCAAGAATGCGGAGCGCAATGCACCTTGCATGCCCGACAATCCACCGAAAAAGCCACTTAACAAACCACCCGTTACGAGGTGTTTTTTATCAAAGGTTAATCTGGATAAAGAAGGCAAAATCTCCCATAAAGCAAAGAAAATGAATAAGATACCAATAATGATTTTTAATAATGTAATCTCAAAAACCTTCTCTCCAATCTGCCAACTTGCCAACACATTGAGGTTTGACATTTGTTTTAATAAAAATGCTCCCAGAAAAGCTGCCAATACTGAGGGGCCGCCAAATCGCCAAACGATGGCCCAATCGGCGTGTTTGCCCACCAAGCCTAATTTGAAAAGATTGTTCGCAAAATGCACAATGGCAGTCATGGCAATAGCTAATTCTAACGGAAAGAAAAAAGCAAAAACGGGCGTTAGTAAAGTGCCCAGACCGAAGCCTGAAAACAGCGTCAAACCTGAACCAATGAGTGCGACCAAGCAGATGATGAAGTAATTCATTTTGGAAAAATTATTTTTTTGTTGGGTGATTTAAGTTTAAAAGCCTAAAAATACTGAGGGGGTGTCTAAAAATGACGTACTCCTTGTTATTTTCAACAAAAAGATTCAAAAGATAGGAAATGTTGTGCAAAACCTTTTAAGTTCTGTGCATTATCCACCCAATTTATTTCTACTTTTGGCAAAAATAAGAAGTATGGAATTTTTAGATAAAGTTGTTTTAATAACGGGTTCAGCCACGGGTTTTGGTAAACTTTTGGCAGAGACTTTTGCTCAAAAAGGGGCTTCACTTGTCTTGTCGGACGTGAATACTGAGGGGGGTAAGGCTGTTGCGGATGCTATTCATGCGGCGGGCGGCAAAGTGGTGTTCACAAAATGCGATGTGAGTAAGGCGGAAGAGGTAGAAAATATGGTCGCCAAAGGCATTGAGGCTTTTGGTAGATTGGACATTTGCGTCAACAATGCGGGCATTGCGGGCAGTTCTATGCGCACCCGCACCCACGAGTTTGAGGAAGATATGTGGGATAAAGTGATGAATATCAACGCAAAAGGCGTTTGGTTGTGCATGAAATATGAGTTGCCGCATTTGCTGGCTGCCAAAGGTGGGGTGGTGGTGAATGTGGCTTCCAAAGCGGGTTTGGGGGCCGTGCCCGGTAACATGGCTTATGCGGCAAGCAAACACGCTGTAGTTGGCATTACCAAAACGGCGGCACTTGAATATGCCTCCAAAAACATCCGTGTGAATGCCGTTTGTCCTTCTTTTGCCGATACGCCGATGGTGCAAAACAGCATCATGCAAGACGCTGAATATGGTCAACGTCTCGTGATGATGAACCCGATGCGCCGCTTGGGAACGGCTGAGGAAATTTGCAACGTTATTCTGTTTTTATGCTCCGAAAAATCGTCGTTTATGAACGGTCAAGCGGTGGCAATTGATGGTGGTTTGACGGCGATGTGAGTCTATAGAAATTAAGTAAAATATAAAAAAAAATTCAATACAAAGCTGAAAAGAACACATAAGTCATTAGTAATCAATGCTTTGTATTTTTTTTGATGCTTTGTATTTTTTTGGGTGTAGTTCCCATTTGATGTATTTACGCACTGTTTTGTGCTTCGCACAAAAGGCGTGCTTGGAAGTTTTTTCTTTCGGGTTGAGCTAATTTTTTCAAATAGAAATTTTGAAAAAATTTCTATTTGAAAAAATTAGCTCAACCCATTTAGTCCTTTTTTTGCACGTCTTTTAGCGAAGCTAAAACAGTGCGTAAATACATCAAATGGAAACTACACATGTTTAATTGTTATTTCACCTCTAACGCATCAACGTAACATCACCCAAAAATCGTTCTAAACGACCATCGGCTAACAAAATTTCAATGCGATAAGCATAGACCGCTGCCTCTAATTGTTTCCCATTGAACGTGCCATCCCACGCACTTGAGGGGTCGTTGAGGGGGAAATTTATTTTATGAAAAACCAATTCACCCCACCTATCATATATTTCCATAAAAGCAACTTGCTTCGCACAATCACTCGCATAAGGATAAAAAACATCATTTTCGCCCACGCTTGAGAAGGGTGAAAAGACGTTTGGAATAAAAATATTACACGTGCGATTTATGAGAACACGTATGTCATCTCTCACTTGGCAGCCCGTTGAGTCGGTCAAAGTTAAGGTGTAAAAAATGCCCGTCGTGGGTTTAGCAATCACGGTCGCACAGGTGTCGCAATTCAAATCACGCACGGGTTGCCAACGATATTTCAACCGACCTACCCCGTTTGTGATAGACGCAATTCTAATGGAATCACCCAATTTCAACAACGTGTCGGCTGGTAAATTGAGTGTTAATTGCGGTGGTTGAGGGATGTTTATCAATTCAGAATAGATACAATTGTTGCTGTCTTTGACAAAAACAGGGTAGTTGCCCGCCCTCAAATTATTCAAAAAACCACTCCTATTAAAGACCACACTATCAAAACTAATGGATAATTTTTCGGTTGAAGCAATCCGAATTTCGCCATTGGCATCCCCAAAACAAGTGGGTTGTTTGACCCCTAAATTGTAGGAATACTGAGGGGTCGCTTTGATTATGACGGTTGCGGTGTCCTTACAATTGTTGGCATCCGATACCGTTAAAAAATAGGTTCCTGCTGTCAAATTATTCAAATTTGCAGTCATTTCGCCGTTGTTCCAAGTGTAGGTATAAGGCGGTGTTCCATTTTTTATGGAAGCGGTAATACGCCCATTTTGGGTATTTGGGCAGCTATTGAAGGCAGCTGTTTGAAGGTCTAAATCAGTGACCTTTAAGTTGATTGTAATAACCGTATCTTTACATAAAGCGTTGTTTATGAACACTTTATATGTACCATTTTTTATAAATGTGAAATCTCCTACTTTTAAATTTTGCCCTTGGCAGATTGTCTTATTGAGGGTCTGTTCAACAATGATTGGTGCTTTCAAATTCACCGTAACTATTGTATCACACGAGCCAACACGCCCCTTCAGTATGACGATATAATTTCCCGCTTTTGTAAACGTAGAGTCACCAATTTTTATCTTTTGGTTTATGCAAATCAAACTATCAATTTGTTTTGTAAAATTATTTATGGTATTCAACGTCAGGCTCACAAGTGTATCACAACCGCCCGTAGTTGTTTTCAATCTGACATTATAATTTCCAGCTTTTGTAAATGTAGAGTCACCAATTTTATAAGTTAATCCCGTACAAATTGAAGCCGAACGAATAGCATTATTGAGTGGTTTCACTTCCACCCAAAGACTATCCGAACTCACACAACCCGCCACGGTCGAGACAGCGCAAAAATATCGCCCAGATACTGAGGGGGTCAACGAAATGACTCGTTTAAAAGTGTCGTTCACGCCCACGCTTGGCGACCATCTATACGTAGCGAAACCCGTGGGTGCGGTGACCACAAGGCTCTCACCTTGACAAATTTTCAACGTATCGGGAATGATGTTTAGATTTGGCAGATTGAGTTGAATAATGTTGACGGTATCGCTCTGGGTGAACCCACAAGAATCTATGACCCGCACCCAATATTTGCCCGCACCAAAAGCGGTGAAAACAGAATCGGTTGAAAAATCTTGCCAGAGATACGATTTAAAACCTCGTTGGGCTCTAAACGTGAAAACACCTGTTTGACAAATCGTTTTATCGGGGCCTAAATTCAAAATAGGCGGTGGTGCGATGGCTTGTATTTTTAAATAAAGGGTGTCTATTCCACACGAATCCTTAATGATAGCGGTCAAATCAAAGGTAGTAGATTGCGTGAAACGCATATTACAAGTCGTATCATCACTAAAAATATCAGTTAACCCAACTCCTTTAATCAGCCAATTTGTTTTAAATTTATCGCATTTAAAGTTTTTTAATTTATAAGAATAAGAGCTATTGAAGTCACAAATGGTTTGAGAACCGACTATTTTGACAGAATCTTTGTCAAAACATTTGAGACATGGACAATCCACGACATCGGCGTTGTCAATCAATCCGTCACCATCGTCGTCAATGCCGTTGCCACAAATTTCTTTACATTCTTTGCAACGGTTTTTTGTCGAAACTTCAAAAGGTAAAACTTGAGGGGTTAATCTAAACATATCTCTGCCTACATCATTGGCAAAACTACCTTCCGTAATTTGGCTTCTGACATCTTGAACAATGACATTGCTATTTGGATAATCTTCACAAGATTTAGCCAAGGCATCGGTTTTTGACATAGAAAAACCGTTGACTTGATTCGCTCCAATCCAATAATCTCCATTTGAAAGAGCTAAAACGTGCCTCAAATTAACACTCCCACCAACGCCCACTTTTTTTTGCCATTGCACCTTAAAATTATTGTCTAATTTAATGATAACCCTTGATAATTGATTGTTATAGTCGGTAGATGAGATAATATATCCACCATCGGCAGTCTGAAAAGATTGCGTACCCCTCAGTCCTATTCCTGCTTGTGTGATTTTTTTGGCCCATAGGATATTACCATTATTATCTATTTTTTGAAAAATAATCACATCTGCATCCCAGTTGCCCGTGACTAAAAAATTACCATCAGGTGTTTTATTTATGTCATCAAAAGAGTGGTCGCAACAAGAATTTGAAGCACCAGAGCTATATTGTTTTTGCCATATAAAACTACCTGTGTTTATGTCTAATTTCATTAAATAGGTGTTTGTTGTTGAGGTTGTATTGCTGGCAACCAATAAGCTGCCGTCCGTCATTTCCTCGATTCCGCCGCTCCAATCAGTGGTGGGTGAACCAATTTCACGTGTCCATTGCGTCGTGCCATCGGCTTTAAATTTTGCCACAAAATTGATATAATTTGTTTCTAAATGCCCGCTTGCCGCATAACCACCATCTTTAGTTTGAACAATATTTACAAAAACAGAGGTAGAACCAATGGTGGTTGAGTTGACCCATTCTAAATTCCCGGTTGCATTAAATTTAGCGATTGCAGGTGCGCTATTTATTTCACCTACCGCTATGTAGCCTCCATCGGTGGTTGTTTTCAGGTTATAAAAAATGCCCGATCCGTCTATTTCAAGCCGTTTTGCCCACAAGACATTACCCAAAGCATCCATTTTCAAGAGATAAGGCGTGCTGTAATTGGCCGTGTTTGGGAAAATAGCTCCCGCCGCAATAAACGTGTTGTTTTTATCTTCTCGAAGCACATTTAAAACTATCGTGCCTTCCACCGTTTCGTAGTTTCGAGAAAACATAGGGTTGTTGCAATTGACAGAATTGTTACTGACGACGATAATTGTTTTTTGCCCGTCTGAGCAAATACCATTGGAAGCAATAAATTCAACTTCGTAATTACCAACGGTTGTAAAAAGTTTACTCAAAGTTGTGCCACTTCCTGCCACAACGCCATTCACTTTCCATTGAGTGGTTGTTGCTCCTTGAACGGTTGCCACAAAATTGATTGTTGTGTTAGGTTGCACCTCGCTACTGAGGGGTGTGAAGCGTGCTTTCACGGGACAAACAACTTGAATCGTGACTGAATCCCCCGCACTTTGGCATCTGGCATCAGCATTTGAGGCTTCTAAAACCACCTTGTAAGAACCGATTGTATTGAAAGGATAAGTGACATTTGGGGTAGAATAATTGGTATTTCCAATCCGCCATTTATAATTGGTTGCATTTGTTGAAGTATTCGTGAAAGTCAAAGAAGTACCAACGCCGATAGTCTGTCCACGAGGTGTAAAAGCCGCAGTTACAGGCGAAGGGCAAGGCGTTTCACAACTTTTACAAGCCAAAAGACTCTTTCTTGTGTTTTGAATGAAAAAATTCATACGGTCTTTTTGCCCTTGTGAGAAAGAAGAGTAGCATGAAAAAGGGCTGTAATCCATGTAATTGTCGCTCATGTCTGCCACATCACCTTTTCCGCCCAAACCGATGGCTCTAAATGGGTTATTTACTGAGGGGTCGTCCGTGTCCGTTGTGCAAGAGTTGGCACTTGGGTTGCAGCCCGCACCACGGCTTTGGTCGGGCGGCGTATCGCACACATGGTCGCCATCCGTGAGGCAATTATTGTTTGTGCAATCGCCATTGAAGGTATGATAAAGACCCAAGTAATGACCCATTTCGTGAATCGTCACGCCTGAATTTGCGGGTGAACTACCAAACCAACGAGCCTCTTCAACAATGCCATCAAAGGTGCTGCCGTGCGCTGAAGGCAAATAAGCATAGCCCGCCACGCCCGACCCTGAGCTATTGCTATTTATTTCTTTTATCAACCAAATATTGATGTAACAAGTTGGCTGCCAACGATTTATATTTTTAAGATTTATATCATCTGTTTCCATTGTCATATTGGTCAATGGAGAAATATCTCTTGTAATGCCGTTGGTAGGTAGATTGTTTGGGTCACGTTGCGCCAAGCAAAATTGAATATCCGTATTAACACCAGTCGTAGGGTCGTAGTAGCCTTTGTTGGCGAAAGCATCGTTGAGATCTTGGATACCTTGCAAAACTTGAGCATTGGAAATATTTTCAGCACCACCATTATGGATAATGTGAACCACCACAGGCAGGGTGACAATGGCACTCGTTGAGCGACTACGCAAAGCCGCAGGGCTCGACATATAGCGTAAGATTTGTTGCTCAATCAGTTGGTGTTGATTTTGATGCTCAGCGTTTTTCAAAAACTGTTGCATCATTTCCTCGCCTGCGCAGAAAGGAGGCCCCTCAGTATTTTGAGCTTTTAGAGCGAAAAATAGAGTGAAAATTGCGAATAGCGTAAGCGTATATTGCTTCGAGTAAAAAGTTTCCATATTAGCTAAATGAAAAGTGGAATGAATAATAATAATTTTATATACATGCAAAAACCGTAACAAAAATACTTATTAAGTAGAAAAAAGAAAATAAACGCTGTCTAAACTTTATGTAACTGGTTGGTTATTACGTATTTTCAAAATTATCCACTATCAACTACTTTCATACTTTTATTTTATTTTTTAAAAGAAAAAACGATTCAAAACAATAAACTGATAAACAATCCAAACTCTTTTATAATTTTAGCCCATCAAATTAAATCTATTTTTATGTCTAACTTTTTATTAAAATTTTTAGCAAAATGAAATTAAACCAAATTCTTCTGCCTTCTATCTTGATGACCCTCGTGGCATTGTCAATAGCTGCCTGTGGTGGCCCAAGTTTTGAAAATTGTGCGGGTCAAGCCTCTTGTGCTTTGCCTCCTGTTGCGGACAATGCGTCGGCGGCTGTCAAGAAAATGAGAGATGACGTGGCGGGTAAATGGAAAGTCTATTCAATGGATATTGAAAATACGTTTCATAAAACCAAATCGAGCCCAACCAATTTGCGTTTCTCGATGTGTGTGTCGCACGAAGGGGGTATTGTTTTTTATAGAAACAACCAAGAGCCTGTTTGCCAATTTTGCTATGAAGTAAAAAATGTGGGGGACACTTTGAAATTGAGCATTGATAATTCTGGTTTAAGTGAATTTTGTTTGCAACAGCTTCAAACGAGCCAAATCACTATCAATGGCAATGAAATGTCCTTGTTCCGTCAAGATTCTTTTATCACTAAAAAAATTATTTATAAAAGAACGGATGAAAATTGGAATTATAAAACGAATTAGATGTACGATGTTGGATGTACGATGTACGAAATTATCGTTCATTGATTTCAGTTTTTAAGCCCAAAATACTGAGGGGCCTCCTTTTCGTACATCAAACATCGTACATCGTACATCCAACATCGTACACCGAGAAAATGCTTTTAGACATTGATTTCATACAATACAAAAACAAGCTTCGCATCCGAAAAACGAGCGAGCGCATGGAGATATACGACCCCGTGCGAAGGCGTTACTTCATGTTGCAACCCGAGGAAATGGTGCGTCAATTGGTCATTCAATTTTTATTGCTGGGGAAAAACTACCCCCTCAGTAAAATGCGCTCTGAAATGGGTTTGACGGTGAATGGCCTGATGAAACGGTGCGATATTTTGATTTTCGACAAAAATCTGAACCCTTTCTTCTTAATTGAATGTAAATCAGCTAAAATTGCAATCAATCAAGACGTTTTTGATCAAATTGCTCGTTATAACCTTTCGTTCAAAGTGCCTTATCTGATGGTTACAAATGGTATGGCTACGTTTTGTTGTAAAATGAATTACGATACTGAGGGGTATGAATTTTTGGAAGAAATACCTGAATTGCGTATTGAGTAGTATGTAACTGTGTATAATGGAAATTGACGTATTTACTCACTGTTTTGTGCTGCGCACAAAAGGCGTGCATGAAAGATGTTTCTTTCGGGTTGATTTAATTTTTGAAGTTGAAAAATTAAATCAACCTATAACGGTTTTCTTATAAAACTTCAAGGTGCAGCGCACCGCAATATTTGTCATGCCTTTGGCTTGATGGCGTAAAATGCGCTCATAGCAGAAAAGCTAAGTTAGTTTTCCAAAGGTGCAGCGCACCGTAATATTTGTCTGCCTTTCTGTATATTTATTACAAATATTACGGTGCGCTGCACC
>JAYTMW010000060.1:0-18972 GCA_043728105.1 Saprospiraceae bacterium
AAAGGCGGCTCTATGCAAGATATTTTTGTGGTGAGAACAGACGGTAAATTGGAACGTCGGGCAGTAAAAATAGGCTTACAAAACTTCGATTTTGTTGAAATTACTGAGGGGGTACGTGTGGGTGAAAAAGTGGTGATTTCGGATATGGGTTCTTTTAAAAATGTGCAGGAATTGGAGGTGAAATAGCCAAGCGAATTAACATTTTTTGTGTTATAACTTATTGAAAGTCAAGTATTTATGAAAAAATCAGTATTCCTAATTTGCCTTTTTTATGCCTTCATACTGAGGGGTCAAGACACCGCTTTTTTAACGCTCCCGCAAGTCGTTGAGATGGCAAAAGCGCAATCAATAGCCGCTCGTCAAGCGACGACGACTAAGGAAACACGCTATTGGGAATACCGTACTTTTCAGTCCAATTATAAACCGCAGCTTGTTTTGAATGGTAATTTGCCCGCTTATTCGAGGGCATTTCGAGAGGTTTTGCAACCCGATGGGCGCATATTATTTCAGCCTGTTCAGAACAACAATTCATCGCTCAATTTGGCTTTGCAACAAAATATTACAAGCACGGGCGGGACGGTTTATGCCAACACGGTGCTGCAACGTTTTGATGATTTTGATAGAAAAAACACGCTGTATAATGGGACTTTATTTGCCGTTGGTTTAACTCAACCGCTATTCAGATTCAACCCTTTGAAGTGGGATAAAAAAATTGAGCCTTTGAAATACAAAGAAAGCCAGCAAGAGTTTTTGGAAGAAATGGAGCGAATTGCCTTTAAAGCCAACGAATTTTACTTCGATTTGCTCTTAGCACAAGTCAATTTGTCTATTTCTGATACAAATCTTAAAAATACTGCGGGGATACTCAAAATTGCACATGAAAAATTTGAGTTGGGCAAAGTGAGCCGCAATGAGATTTTGCAGTTAAAATTAGAGTTATTAAAATCACAAAAAGCGGTGGCAACGGCTAAACGAGATTTAGAAATTTCAACCTTAAATCTTAAAAGTTTTACAGGTTTTAATCAAAATCAAACCTTAAAACTCAATGAGCCACAACCTGAAAATACGCCAACTATTTTTGCCGATAAATTAATAAAAGAAGCCTTTGAAAATAGAGCGGATGCAGTGGGTTTTGGTCGTCGAATTTTGGAAGCGGATAGGTTGATTGCGAAGGCAAAAGGCGACAATGGTATCAATGCCAATTTGGTGGCGAATTTGGGTTTTTCAAACAGTGGCCCGACGCTTGCGGATGTGGGAAAAGACCCAAAAAACTATCAAGATGTTCAGATTCAATTCACGGTGCCGATATTAGATTGGGGGCGTTCTGAATCACGCATCAAGACCGCCGAGGCACAACGACAACTCATTCAATACACCGTCGAACAAGATAAACAGAATTTTCAACAAGCCATTTATACGCAAGTGACGCTATTTGATATGCTCAAAAATCAATTGAGTTTGACGGCACAAGCGGATTCAATTGCTTCTGAAAAATACCAAATTGCGCAAGATAGGTATGTGTTAGGCAACCTTAGTATTACGGATTTGAGCATCGCTTTTACAGAAAAAGACCAAGCCAAACGAGATTTTATAGGGGCTTTGCGGGATTATTGGGCGGCTTTTTATCGGCTGCGTTGGTTAACTTTGTTTGATATTGAGAAGAATGAGAAAATTAAGTGAGATTATTGAGAAGTTAGATAAAGAGGATTTCATTTAATGGTAATATCTTTTGAATAGCTTGTATTTTTTCGGTTGCAGCAAAGCCGTCAATATTAACCCAAACTAATTTAGGTAATGGATTTGGTAAATTTGATAAGAATTTAAGTAATTTTTCAACAAAAAGAACTTGATTTTCCCATTCCATAGAAGGAGTGTCTAACGAAATGACAGTATAGTTCATTTTGCTAAAATTTTGTTGGAAAGGCATATTCTTATCGGCACTTATGAGAAATTGGAAATTTCGTTCATTTAATTTTTCTCTAAGTACGCCATTTTGAAAACCAGACCACCCTAAATCATTGGGTGTAAATACTTGGAAAGGAGAAGGGAAATAGTGAATTAAATCTGAACTTAATTGCTCATCAAGCAAAATTTTCATGTGTTAGTTTTCTCTTACGTGAGTTGGTTAATTTTTTCGCTGCAATTTCTAAAACTTCATAGACCATTTCTCTTGAAATATGAGGATAACCTCTTAAAAAGTCATCTACACTTGATGACTTTAAATAGTCAAAAAGCACTTGAATAGGAGTCCGTGTTCCTCTAAAAACAGGAGTTCCACCCAAAATATCGGGATCACTATTTATTACGCTTAATTTCATTTTTATAAATTTTATTCAAAGTTAGATAAAAAATCTAAATAATCAAAAGAGATATGATAACATTAAAAAACATCGAAAAAGTTTATCGCACCGACACCATTGAAACGGTGGCTTTAAACAACATCAACCTTGAAATTGGCAAAGGTGAATTTCTGTCCATTATGGGGCCATCGGGTTGTGGAAAGAGTACCTTGCTGAACATCATGGGCTTATTGGATGAACCGTCAAAAGGCGCAATAAGCATTGATAATCAAGCGATTACGAATTTTTCGGATAAAATTTTATCCAAATTTCGCAATCAAAAAATTGGCTTTATTTTCCAAAGCTATCACTTGATTAATGATTTGCCCGTGGTGGACAACGTCGAATTGCCCCTACTCTACCGCAATGTTTCATCAAGCGAACGCCGCCGTTTAGCCACCGAAGCCTTGGCAAAAGTGGGTTTGAGCAACCGCATGAAACACTACCCGTCGCAGCTATCAGGTGGGCAACGCCAACGTGTCGCAATCGCTCGTGCGATAGTCGGACAGCCCGAAATTATCCTCGCTGATGAGCCTACGGGCAATTTGGATTCGGTGATGGGTAATGAGGTGATGGAAATCTTAGAAAACCTTAATCGGACGGAAGGAGTGACTATTGTAATGGTGACGCATGATGAAAATATGGCTAAACGGACGCATCGGTTGGTTAGGCTTTTTGATGGGTCGCAGGTGGCGTGAAAAAGATTTTTTATTGTTTCTCTATTGTAGATTCAAGTAGTTCTTTGAATTCTTCGATTTTCAATAAATTAACTTTTGGAAAGCCCAATTTCAATAAAACATTGTAATGGCGGTCGTCCGTGACTAAATAATGAACGCCTTGTGCAATGGCGCAATCGGCGAATTTATCATCATCCGCATCATGTGTAATGAGTAAAAAACGATAATAAACGGTGCTTTTATGAACATTTGGCAAGATAGATAGAACATCAAGGAAAGTTGCTGCACAGAAGCATTATGTAATTGAATGATTTTCTCTTCGTATTCAAGCAAAATTTCAGTGGTTACAAAAAGGTCGTATTTGTCTTCTAATAGTTTGTTTATAACAACTTTATAAGGAGATTTTCGACCCAAAGCACTGATAATAGCATTTGTGTCTAAGACAATTTTCAATCTCATAATTCGCCTTTTACAAGTTTTTCATAGAATTTTTCGTCATAGCCACGCTCTTCTGAAATTTTATCAATTTCAGTATTTGTTTTTTCCATTAGAAAACGAGCTATCAAAAAGCGGAGTTCTCGCAAATGCTCTTCGGGCAATTGCATAGCAAAAACTTTAAGCAATTCTACTTGAACATTTGTCATTACTGGTTGAATATTCGATGCGTGCATATTGATTGAATTTTAAATTTTTACTCATTTATTTTTACAAAAATAATCTTTTTTTTCAATAGTCATACCCCCTCAGTATTTTTATTAAAAAACAGACAAAAAGAATATAAAATGTTAAAAAACTATCTAAAAATAACATGGGCAGTGATGAAACGAAGGAAATTCTACACCTTCATCAGCCTATTCGGTATCAGCATGACGTTGACGATTTTGATTCTCTTGACGGCATTTCTTGACAGCTCGTTTGCGCCTAAATATCCTGAAGTGTTTCGCAATCGGACTTTATATGTTTCGGATGTGAGATTGTTAGATCAACAAAATCATAATTCGAGTATGAATCCCATTAGTCCATACTTTGTGAAAACATATATTAAAACCATGCCCATGCCTGAAAAAGTATCAATGTCTTCAAACCCGATGCCTACGAATACCTATTTGAATGGTCAAAAAGCAAAAGTTTGGATAAAATATACCGATGCGGAGTTTTGGGATATTACGCAATTCGCCTTTTTAGAAGGCAAAGGTTTTACCTCAGAAACGATTAAAAATAGTGATAATTCCGTCATTATCAACGATTTGACGCGTGATCAATATTTTGGAAAAGGCGTATCTGTTGTAGGCAAATCTTTAGAGATTGATGATGTTGTCTATCGTATTATTGGAGTCATTAAAGGCTGTCCGATTACGCAAATTTTTGTTTCTTCTGATATTTATTTGCCTTATACTGCCGATAAAAGTCCTCAAAAATTTGGCGAATTAAGTGGTCATTACATAGCCATTATTTTAGCCAAATCAGAGCAAGATATACCGAGCATTAAACAAGATTTTATATCTATGTTGGGTAAAATACCTTTGGAAAATGATAAAGATGTAGAAAAAAGAAAGTTAGGTAAATCAGAACGTAGTGGTTCTGGTTTTAACCCTGATACAATAGTTGCTCATGCGGATACTTATGTTGAAAGTTTTACAAATGATATTGCAGGAAGTGATACCGACAGTGGTAAATCTACTTTTTTCACCGTGTTGTGCATATTCGCTGTACTTTTTATGCTATTGCCCGCTTTAAATCTTATCAATATCAACATCAGCCGCATCATGGAACGGGCTTCTGAAATTGGTATCCGCAAGGCATTTGGCGCATCGGCTGGTACTTTAACCCTCCAATTTATCATAGAAAATGTGATAATAACCTTAATTGGAGGCGTTCTCGCTATCATTTTATCGCTCATTTTTATTGCCTATCTCAATCAAAATGGTGTCGGCCCCATTAAAACTTTGAATTTGGGTATCAACTGGTTTGTTGTACTTATAGCCATGATATTGAGCTTGCTTTTTGGTTTAATGTCTGGTGCATATCCTGCGTGGCGGATGTCGAAATTGGCGGTGGTGGATGCTTTGAAAAACTAATTTTTTTAAAGCTGAAATATAACTGATGAGTAGCATACCCCCTCAGTATTTTAGGGTTTTTAGAGTGGGTTATTGGATGTGTAATTTAACTTCGTAAAGGTTTTTAATTTTCCTAATGATGCGGGCAATGGAAATTAGACTTTCTTTCTTAGTGGAAATATAAACTTCACTAACGATATAGTCTTGACCTTTACAAACAACAAAAAACCAACTACGCCCAATTATGTAACAACCATAAAGCGGGCTTTCTGTATCATTATTAAGTGCTTGACTTGCCATCATAGCGATTAATAATTGACCAAGAGGATCACTTGTGTACCGTTTTTCTGGCTTATATTCTTGCAAAAAAAATAATGGCATTTCGGGAATTTGAGAACCTTTTGCAACGACGCAATCTACTTTACCACTAATAGGTTCGCCTTTTAAAATAGCCTTGAGATAGCAATCAAAAAAGGCTCGATAAGTAGGCTGTTGAAAATCTATGAGGGATAAGACTTGACCAATAAAATTTATTTTCAAGTCTTCTTCGCTCCAAGAATCAACAAAAAGAACAAGCTTTTGCCTTAAACCTTCGAGCGTTGTTTCTTCCGCTTTTGTGAGTTCGGGCAAATCATTCAAGAGACTATTTAGCGCATCAAAAGTATAATGCCGTTTCAAGCCAAATTCATTTTCTACTTCTTGTTTAAGCCATTTTTCAAATGGCTTCCAACCTGATTTTGATTTTAACATAGACAAAAATATTTTTGCAAAAATACAGCAATTTAATAATAAAAATTCAATAAAATCATGATAAATCATCTTTTTAAACTCATCTGGAAACGCCGCAAAAGCAATTTCCTCATTATGTTGGAAATATTCGTTGCGTTTTTGATACTCTTTGCGGTATCAAGTACGAGTATTTATTTATACCAAAACTATAAGAATCCATCGGGTATCAATATAGATAATGTCTGGACAGTTTATGTCAATTACAATTCGTTGAACGATAGCCTTAATCGTCAAAGTGGGGAATTATTGGAGCAAAAACTCAAGACTTTCAAGGAAATTGAAGTCTTTAGCTTTGGGCGTGAGACGTTTCCGTATGGCAATTCGCACTCTCAAGGCAATGTATCCTATAATGGAAAAACAGCGAACGAGTGTTCATTTGTCACTCTGGATGAAAATGCCCCCTCAGTATTGGGGTTAAAATTAAGTGAGGGTGCATGGTATAAAAATAGCGATACAGTAGGCAGTTTCACACCTGTTATCATCACCCAATTTATGAAAGAAAAACTATTCGGTAATGAAAATGCTATTGGTAAAAAATTAGGTAACGAAGCTGATGAAGATAAGCGCAAAGTGGTGGGCGTAATTTCGCATTTTAAACGGCGTACCGATTTTGACGAATTGTCAAACACCATGCTCTTACCGCTTAAAGATGCCAAAACTTCTTTCATGGCACGGGTGAACCCCTCAGTATCCGCCGAGTTTGAAGCCCAATTTGCCAAATCTTTACGACAAATTAATAAAGAATGGAATATTGAAATACTACACACAAGCGATATGAAAGCGGATAAAAATATGATTTACACAATACCTCTTACAATTATTTTCATTGTGTGCGGCTTTTTTATCTTGAACATTATTTTAGGATTATTCGGTGTTTTATTTCAAAACATTGCTCGCCGCAGAGGTGAAATAGGTGTACGCCGAGCAATGGGTGCAACCAAAGGGAATATATTAAGTCATTTCATCGGTGAAATGATTGTTTTAGCCACGTTTGCCATTGCGTTGGGCGTATTTTTCGCCGTGCAATTCCCAATACTCAATATCTTTGATGTGGCAACAAGTGTTTATGTGTCGGGCATTGTAATAGCGGTCGTTGCAGTATATGGATTGGTATTTATTTGCTCATGGTTTCCGAGTTTGCAGGCGGCGAAAATTTATCCTGCAATGGCGTTGCATGAAGATTGATGTAGCGGCGGTTTTAACCGCCGAATACATTGATAATCAATGAGTTACACGCATCGGCGGATAAATCCGCCGCTACAAAGAGGCCCCTCAGTATTTTTAACAAAAAACTTGATTTTACAATGAAAAAGAGGCTACTTTTTGCTTTTTTATGCATCTCCATTTTAGGAAATGCTAAAACCAATACCGATTATTTGAAAGAAATAAATCGAGATATTTGGCTACCTTTCATTGAGGCTTATGGCACTTTGGATATAGAAAAATATAAGCGTCTGCAAAGCGAAGATTTCATCAGAGCGGAGGGCAATGACAAACGTTTGCCGAGCCATAAAGATTATTTTGACAACGCCAGAAATTGGTTTGCTGATGTGAAAAAAGAAGGTAGAAAATTGAGCATTGCGTTTCGTTTTTCAGAGCGTTTTGCCAACGGTTCAGTCGCTTCCGAGCGGGGTATTTATGAGCTAAAATCGTTTGATGCAAGTGGTAAAGAAGTGTGGAAAGGCTACGGTAAATTCCATGTTTTTTTACGGAAAATAAAAGACGTATGGAAAATTGTCGTGGATTATGATTCTAATGAAAAGAATACAATTAATGAACAAACGTATCAGGCAGCTTATGCAGTAGATGATTTTGAGAAATATTGAGTAGCTTTATCCATTATATTGTAAGAAAAAAAGCTATAACTGTTATGAAAAACATCCTCCTTTTATGCCTCGCTTTTTCGACAATTCTGATACAATCCAATTGTCAAAATGCTACCAAACGGCTTACTACAAGCACTAAAATCAAAGGTTTGAGCTTTGTAGCACCCCGTGAGCCTTTCAAAAATGAGCCTATGACGGAAGTAAAATCCGTCAATGCGGAATGGATTGCGGTCATTCCTTATGCTTTTACAAGGCAGGGAGAGCCGAGTGTACGCTATGAAGGCAGAGGACGGCAGCATTGGGGCGAGCTATATGAGGGAGTTATCACGACCATTGATTCTGCACATCGGGCAGGTCTGAATGTGATGATGAAACCACAAGTTTTTGTAGGCAATAGTTGGACAGGTGGGCTTGATTTCGCCAACGATCAAGAGTGGGAAAAATGGGAGCAAGACTATGAAAAATACTTACTGCCTTTTGTCAAAATAGCGGATTCGATGAATGTAAAATTGGTCTGTATTGGTACTGAATTTAAAATTTCGGTTCAAAAACGCCCACAATTTTGGCGTAATTTGATTGCTAAAATACGCCCGCAATATAAAGGCAAATTGGTATATGCTGCCAATTGGGACGAGTATGATTTGGTGACTTTTTGGCAAGATTTGGACTATATTGGCGTGGATGCCTACTTTTCCTTAGTGCCAAAAGCGACCCCCTCAGTATCGGAGCTTGAAGCGGCATGGAAACCACATTTTGAGCAATTATACAATTTTTATAAGAAAGAAAAAAAGCCCATTTTATTCACCGAATTTGGCTACATGCCCATTGATAGTTGCGCTTATCGCTCATGGGAAATTGAAAAAAGGCGGCGTAATATGGCTATCAATGAAGATTCGCAAGCCAATTCTATTGATGCTTTATTCACCGTTTTTTGGAAAGAGCCGTGGTGGGCAGGTGGTTTTTTATGGAAATGGTTTCCTGATTTGAGGAAAGATTCACCCAATCAATCAAAGGATTATACACCGCAAGGTAGAAAAGGGGCGGCTGTTTTGTCTAAATGGTATGTTAAGTAATGATGAAGTAATTAAGTATGTAAAGTATTGAAAATCAAAATATTACGCAGATAAATATTACTTAATTTATAAAAAACTACACGATGAAAATTAAAACTATAATTGCATTTATGCTCTACGCTACCCTATCAATCGCCCAAGATGGCTTGATAGGAGAATACTACAACGGGACTAATTTCGAGCAAAAAGTTTTGACCCGCAATGACGCTAAAATCGATTTCGATTGGGGTCTTAGCGGTCCACAAAAAGGCGTAGTAAATCGCACCTATTACTCCGTCAGATGGACAGGAAAAATATTAGCACCCGAAACGGGCAAGTTCCTTTTTTCCGCCACTTTTGATGATGGTATCAGAATTTGGGTCAACGATGTACCACTCATTAATGCTTGGGATTTGCATGATTGGGGAGATTTTTCTAACAATATTACCTTAGAAAAGGGTAAATTATACACCATAAAAGTGGAGTATTTCAACGCTATGCTTGAAGGTGAAATCAAAGTGCTTTGGCAATTACCGAGTCAAATTAATGGCACTACTTATTCTTACAATAACTTTCAACCCATTTCAAATACCTATTTTTATCAGCCTAAAACAGTACTTCCTCCGCCCGCAAAACCCGTTGTTGTTGCATCGAAAACACCAATAGCTCCTAAGACAACACCGCCGACTGTCATAAAACCAAAACCAACGACCCCCTCAGTATTGAAGGCAAAAGAGACCGAAAAAACGACTTCTGCCTTTGAAAAAATAGACAATAACCTCGATACCAAACAAGTGTTTTTTATCAGAAGTGTGAATAAAATGACCGATAATTCGATTGAGCGTTTGGATAACGTGGTTGATTTTCTTAAAAAAAACCAAGCTGCAAAAGTAGCCCTCAATGGTCATACGGACGTGATGGGTGATGCGCAAAAAAATATCGAATTGTCAATCAATCGAGCAAAAGGCGTGGCGGATTATTTGATAAGCAAAGGCATAGTAGAAAGTCGCATTGCGTATCAAGGTTTTGGCGGTACAAAACCTTTTATTGCCGACCCAAAAACGGAAGAAGAACGTGCGTTAAATAGACGTGTAGAATTTGTGATTTTGAAATAAATTTTTTGACAAAATTCTAAAAATTCCCATTCCATTTATTCTTCAAAAATTCCATTCATTCTGATTATGATTTTAATTATTGACGACGATATTGCCATTCGCACCTCTCTTTCTCTTTTGTTGAAAAAAGAAGGATTTACGGTTTCTTCCGTCGGAACGCCGATCGAGGCATTGGATTTTTTAAGAGAAAACGAACCCCAATTGGTGTTGTTAGATATGAATTTTTCAAACGAAACGACAGGCGACGATGGCTTGAAAATGTTGTCTCAGATAAAAAAACGATACCCCTCAGTATCTGTCATTTTGATAACAGGTTGGGCAACAATTGACCTTGCCGTGAAAGGCATGAAGCTCGGAGCGAGTGATTTTATCCATAAACCGTGGCAAAATGAGCATTTATTGAAGTCTATTCGCACTATTTTAAACATCAATGAAAAAGGCACCCCCTCAGTATTTAGTCGAAAAAAGCTCGATACGCAGTACGATTTTAGTTCAATAATTGGAGAAGACCCTGCCCTTTTGCGCCTTTTAGAAACCATTGGTCGAGTAGCAAAAACCGATGCAAGCGTTTTGATAACAGGAGAAAGCGGCACGGGCAAAGAGTTGATTGCCGAAGCTTTACATCAAAATAGTTTAAGAGATAAAAAACCTTTTGTGAAGGTGAATTTGGGCGGTATTTCCACGAGTTTGTTTGAATCAGAAATGTTCGGACACATACGAGGGGCGTTCACAGATGCTCGCTACGACCGCACGGGGCGTTTTGAAATGGCCAACAAAGGCAGTATTTTTTTAGATGAAATAGGCGATTTGGATTTGTCAAGTCAAGTCAAATTATTACGGGTTTTGCAAGATAGAACGTATGAAATCTTAGGTAGTAGCCGCACCAAAACACTTGATGTACGGGTGATTTGCGCCACCAATCGCCACTTAGAAGAAATGGTTTCGACACATCAATTTCGTGAAGATTTGCTTTATCGTATCAATTTGATTTCCGTAAAACTACCCGCTCTACGTGAGCGACCCAACGATATTCCTTTATTAACGCATCATTTTATCAAAAATCTAAGCGAATTATACGCAAGGCCCCTCAGTATTTCGAGCGAAGCGATGACTTGGTTAAAGGCATTACCCCTGCCGGGCAATATTCGCCAACTGAAAAATTTGGTAGAAAGAACCGTCTTGGTTTCTGCAAATGACACCTTAGAACTCGTTGATTTTCAAAGACAATATCAACCAACGGAAAAGAAAAAAGACGGCAGCCTACCCGATGTCGGCACCATGACTTTGGAAGAAATGGAAGTGCAAATGATACGCCGTGCTATGGATTTCCACAAAGGCACAATCGCAAAAGTGGCAAAATCTTTGGGTTTGACCCGCTCGTCGCTGTATCGGCGTTTGGAGAAATTTGGGATACCGTTTCAAGAGGAATGAGTTTTTTTTCAAAAAGGGTACATTAAATTTTACTGTACCCTTTTGTATAGAAAATCGTGCGTTTACGTTTTAAAGGACTCGAATTCGAGTCCTTTAAAATGGATTACTTTATTGTTTTTTAGCTTTCAATTTTTTAAACATCTCTTTCTGTTGTTTTTCAAATAAAATTTCCATTTGTTCAAGACAGATTTTTTCTAAAATTTCAAATCGTACTTCTTGCGACAATTTTTGTTTTATCAATTCCGAATTATGACTTTCAAGATTGGATAAAACGGTTAATTGAAGGTCAGAAGCACTGTCTCGAATATTGCTTTTTTTATCAGGATTTTGCTCTCGCCACTCAGAAGCGGTCATATCAAAAACAATTTTATTCAAAAGGTCGGCTTCGGAAGCATAAACGAGACCTTGATGTCTTTCGGGAAGGGCATATTTAGGAATGATGTGCTGTTGGATAGCATTGGTTTGAAGATGATAATTGATTTTGGATAGCTCACGACGCACATCCCAAGCTGTTCCTAATCGTACATTTTCCTCCGTTTTCAATCTATCCAACTCTTCCATGAGCATAAGATTGAACTCAGCACTCACCCAAGTGGCAAAAGATAAGGCAATATGTTTGTGCGCAAAAGTGCCGCCACCGTATCGTCCTGATTTTGAAATAATACCTTTTGCATTTGTCGTTTCAATCCATTTTTGAGGCGATAGTGTAAAGGCATTTTCACCCGCTTGCGTTTTAAAGGCATCGAATTCGACCCCTTTAAAATTAGAATTATGTTTTGATTCCCAAAAACCTAAAAATTGAATCGTACTTTTAAGACGCATCCAATTACCTATAACATCCTTAGGTTCATCACTTTTAAGGCGAGCAATATCTGTTAAAGAAATGTACTCCTGTTCATTTACTTCCTTTATAGTAATATCAAAATTGTCTATTTTTAAAGTTATATCTTTACTCATTAATCTAAAATTTTGAAACAAAAATACATTTTTATTTTAAACAAAAAATTTTATTAAAGATAAATGAAACTCAGCACCAAATTTATACTTTTTATCATCGTCATTCACGCTGTTACGATAGCGTTGTCTTTCTATATTTTTAGAGAAAACAAAATCATTTTCATTGCTTCCGAGTTTTTTATCGTCATTTCTTTGATGATTTGTTGGTCGCTTTATACAGAATTGATTGCCCCACTAAACCTTTTGACGACGGGCATTGATGCCCTAAGAGACAAGGATTTTACCATAAAATTTGTGGAAACAGGGCGTTATGAAATGGATAAATTGATAGGCGTTTACAATGCTATGATCGACCAACTTCGAACCGAAAGAACTACGCAACAAGAGCAACATTTTTTCTTAGAAAAACTCATTCAAACATCTCCCACAGGCATTTTGATTTTAGATTTTGATGAAAACATATACGATTTGAATCAAAAGGCATTGAGTATTTTAGGCGTAAATAAAAAAGAACTTAAAGGCAGACCCCTCAGTATTTCTAACAATTTACTCATAAAATCCATAGAGAAATTAGAAAAAGGAGCTTCTACGACCGTGAATACTGAAGGAGGTAAAAAATTTAAAATACAAAAATCATCTTTTATAGATAGAGGTTTTCAAAGGATTTTTGTGATGATAGAAGAACTCACTACCGAGATTTTTGAAGCCGAAAAACAAGCCTACGCAAAGGTCATACGCATGATGGCGCACGAGGTGAATAACTCCGTTGGTGCTGTCAATTCTATTTTGGATACGAGTCAAAAAATGGAGCAAGATGTCGACGTAGCCAACGCCCTCAAAATAGCCATTGAGCGCAATGACCACCTCAATCATTTCATGCGCAATTTTGCCGATGTCATTCGTCTGCCCGAGCCTCGGAAAGAGACTTTTGACATCGCTAAGTTGGTTAAAAATGTCGCTACTTTGATGGAATACAAGGCCAAAGAGAAGCATATTGATTTTGAATTTCAAATCAAAGACCCCCTCAGTATTTTAGCCGATTTGGGTCAAATAGAGCAAGTTTTAATCAATATTATCAAGAATTCGATTGAAGCACAAGACAAAACGGAGGGTTTTATCATTTTTAAAATTGATAATGACAAACGAGAATTGAGTATTATTGACAATGGAAAAGGCATTTCAAAAGAGGTAGAGCCTTTACTTTTTTCTCCTTTTTTTACCAATAAAAATGGTGGTCAAGGCATTGGTTTGACGTTGATTCGTGAGGTTTTGACAAATCATAGATTTACTTTTTCTTTGAAAACGGAAAATACTGAGGGGGGTAGCCAAACTATTTTTCGTATTTTTTTGTATTAAAAATGTAAATTTATAAAACAAATTTTATTATGTTTGCTCAATAATTTTTAATCAAAAAACATACAAAATGAGCAAACGCATACCCATAATTGATTTTGACAACAATTGGAAAGAAGCACTTGAAAAACATACTTACGATGCCGTAGCTTTCCTAATGCCTCACGTTTTCCCTTTGTTGGACACGACAAAAACACCCGTTTTTTTAGAGCAAGAAATGCGGAATATCAAGCGAAAAACCCAAAAAGGCAGAAAAAAAATCGTGGATAAATTGATTAAAGTTTGGCTCAAAACGGGCGAAGAACGTTGGCTACTCATCCATATCGAAATCGAATCTTCTGATAAAGAAGGATTTAGCAAACGAATGTACATTTATTTCTCACGAGCTTATGACAAATACGATGTATCCATTGTCTCATTGGCCCTTTTGGTCGGCGAAAAAATCCCGCCCAACCATGATGTTTTTATTGAAGAAAACCTTGGTACAAAGCTCCTGTTTGGTTACAATGTTTACATCGTAATCAATCAAGACGAAGCAACCCTTTTGGCATCCGACAATATTTTTGCCTTGTTTATTTTGGCAAATCTTTACACGATACAAACCAAAGACGATATGCAACGGCGGTTAGAATTGAAAAAAAAGATGCACGAATTGGCTACCGAGCGAGATATTCCGTTGGAAATAATGAATAGTTTACTTACTTTTGTTTTTGAAATTATGGCTCTGCCAATGGATGAAGCCAAAGAATATCAAGCATTTAGAAAATATAAAAATAAAGAAATGACAGATACTGCATTCAAAAAAAGACGAGAAAAAACCCACAAAGACTTTGCTGATGTTTACACAAAAGCGGCCTATGATATGTATCCAAGTGAAATGATAAAAAAGCTAAAAGAGAAGGATAATGTTCTAAAAGAAAAGGATAATGTTCTAAAAGAAAAGGATAATGTCTTGAAAGAGCAATATGAGGTTGCACGTGCGCTTGTAATCCGTTTTCATGTCAAGTATAAAGAGACTCCTGAGACTATCTCAACTTTGACAAAGTTGCCCATAAGTGAAGTTAACGCAATAATAAAAGCGCATGATGAAGCTGTTGATAATGGTTAATTTTTAAAATAAAATTATAACAAAAAAAGCGTAAAACATTGACATTCAGTGTTTTACGCTTTTTTTTGACCAATAAATAATGATGTAATTAATCTTTTTTTTCTGTTAATTTTATATAATACGCATCACTTGTTGACCAAACAATATACCCAATAAATGCACCCAAAAGCACTATCGAAACCAACCATTCCAAAAGAAAAGTAGTAGAGAAAAAATACCGTTTAACATTTTCCCAAGCCAGCGATTCCGTAAATAAAAATTTAAAAAAAGCAAATAAAAGATATGCAATCGCAGCCAAGATGCTTCCATTGGCGGCAATGAACTGCCATTTGCCCTTGCCGTGATAAAAATGCCAATCTTCCACAAATTTCTTATCGTTATCAGTCATCATAATCTTGTTATTGGTCAATAATTAAGCAAGAATACAGGTTTTTTAGAAGTATATGCTTTATTTTTAACCAAAATTTAATTTTGCCCATTAATTTCTATTTAGAAAAAATCAAGCTACCTATGTCAAAAACCAATCGCCGCAATTTTCTCAAACTCTCCTCTATGGCAGGCTTAGGTCTTGCTTTACCAAAAGAAAATACTGAAAACATAGAAACCTCAAAAATACTGAGGGGCCCTTCTCCTTTGGGAAGACTCAAAGTAGGCATCATAGGCACGGGCGAGCGTGGGCGTTCACATCTCGAATTGTGTTTAATACGCAAAGATATTGACGTAGTTGCCATTTGCGATATTGCACCAAAAGCCTTAGCCGAAAGTCAAATGATGATTGAAAAAGCGGGTAAAAAGAAGGTGGCAGAATACGGCGGCAAAGGCGAGCGTGATTATAAAAATATGATTGAAAAAGAAAAACTCGATGCCGTCATCGTTGCAACGCCTTGGGAATGGCACTCCGAACAAGCCATTGCGTGCATGAAAAAAGGCATTTATGTAGGCATTGAAGTGTGCGGTGGTTTTTCGATTGATGAATGTTGGGAGCTTGTGAATGCGCATGAATCAACGGGTACGCATTTGTTTTTCTTAGAAAACGTCTGTTATCGCCGTGATGTGATGGCGGTTTTGAATATGGTCAAAAAAGAAATGTTTGGCGAATTGATGCACCTCGAAGGCGGCTATCAACATGACCTTCGTGGCGTAAAATTTAACGATGGATTAAGTGCTTATGGCAGCGGCGTGGAGTTTGGAGATAAAGGTTATAGCGAATCAAAATGGCGTACAGTTCACTCCAAAAATCGCAACGGCGACCTCTATCCTACGCATGGTTTAGGCCCCGTGGCGATGATGGCGGATATAAACCGAGGCAATCGTTTGTTGTATCTAACCTCCACAAGTTCAAAAGCACGAGGCTTACACGACTACGTTGTGAATCATCCAAAAGGTGGTAAAAATCACCCCAATGCTGCCATCGAATGGAAATTGGGTGATGTTACAACCTCAATAATAAAGTGTAACAACGGTGAAACCATACTTTTAAGTCATGATACAAATTTGGCTCGCCCTTATTCTTTGGGTTTCAGAGTGCAAGGCACAAAAGGGATTTGGATGGATGTCAATAAATCCTTGTATATAGAAGGTGTGAGTCCAAAGGCCCATGCGTGGGAAACGGCAGAAGATTATTTGAAAAAATATGACCACCCACTTTGGAAAAAATATGAATCCGATGCCCAAGGTGCAGGACACGGTGGTATGGATTTCTTTGTGTTAAACGCTTTTTTTGAAGGCGTAAAACGCAACGCACCTGCTCAAATTGATGTCTATGATGCGGCAACTTGGCTCGCTATTACACCGCTTTCAGAGGCGAGTGTGGCTACGGGCAGCACCCCTCAGTATTTCCCAGATTTCACACGTGGGCGTTGGATGCACAAGAAGAATGAATTTGGGATGGGGGAATATTGAGGTTTTTTTTATCAAAATACTGAGGGGATAAAACTCAATTACTTAAAATTCAATTGCAAACCAATTGTTGGCAAATTATGTCCATAATAGTAAACATTGTCAGCATTATTGAGCCACAAAAACCCCATCCCACCTACTTTGAGCCATAATGACTTATAAAGTTGAATGTTAGCACCTAATCCAAGCGATAAATAACGCATGTCTTCTCTTTTAAATGGAAATTCAGTCGAATTTCTAACATCATTTAAGCATGAACAATAGTTGCCTACGTGGTAGCCCACATCTCCGTAGATATTTATCTTGTCTGTCAAAGCATAGTTGTAACGACCCATTAAACCTGCAATGAAAAATTTACCAAGCGTTTTTTGGTTAAATCGTGTCCACAGATGACTGTAACTAAGTCCGAAAAGGAAATGCTTATTCAAATTGGTGTAAACACTTCCATTGAAGGTAAATTCCCAAAAAGTTTTAGTCATACCCGTTTGAGGGTCTAAATAGTCATCAAGTGGGCCAGGTGTCAGAAACGACTCAAACGTTATTTGTCTAAACGGTCTTGAAGGCAAATCAGCCGCTTTTTGAGCATAAAGGCTGTCATTATTGATTAAGAAAACTATTGATAAGATTAAAATAATTTTAGTATTTTTCATTTTTCTTAAAGTTTAAAATTATATTGAAATGTTAATTTTCCGAAAGGTTCAATAAATTTGCGCGCCCCAGCTTCTGGAAGAGAACTGTTTTTATATAAACTTGTACTACCAATACCCATGCTAAATCCCAAACAAAACCCTTTTTTAAAGCGTAAATCAACCCCAACATGAAGGCTTAAAAAATCAACCTTTTTGTCAATTTTAAGCGGAGCAAGACTTGCATTATAGTCGTAGTATCCGTCAGACATAACGTGTAACCATTCCACAAAAAAAATCAAGCGTTTAAACTTCTTAGTAGTATCATCTTTGGGCATGAATGAATATTTAAGATAATATCCAGCTCCCGAAAGTGATTCGGCATTACCCAATGTGCTATTTGCAAATGCGTAGTTACAGACAACTCCAAAATTATATTTCCCCTTAATTGAGTATCCAATCTTAGGATAAAACCCGATTGTGGCATAATTAAGTTTCTTATAATAAGGGGGCACTAACTCAGATACACTGATAATTTTTCCAGCCGTGTAAATACTAAGTTGTATGTTTCTGTCTTTGTATTGACAGTTTCCATATACTGTTGAGCTAATTAAGAATAAAAGTAAAATATATTTCATTTTATTACTATTAAAAGAGACCTCCAGATTACTGGAGGTCTCTATGAATTGAAGATATTTAGAAAGAACCCCAACTTGTTGCCTTATCATCTGCAAAGGAAAAGTTAGCCCCGAATGAGTTAACACTCGAAGTTCCTCCGCATAAACTCCACCCTTGATTGGCCCAAGACCATATACCCAATAAATGACCACCAAAAAACCATTTATCAAAAATATCAGTACGTCCGCCTACAAAACCAACTGGTCTAAATGAAGACACTTGATTATTGTATCCAAACATTCCTAACCATGGATTCGTTCTCACTGGCCATGATGACCCACCCAAACAATCTTTAAATATCAAATTAAAAAGAGAGCGTGTTTGAAGTGTTGTACCCGTTTTACTTTTTAATTCACTCGCAGGTAATCCGTGTGATACTAAATAATTATCCATGTATGCTATATATTCAGTCGGAAGTTCGCCAGTTGCTGCAACAATAGACTCTACGCCAGAACTTTGTGCATATGATGCTAAATCATCATACGCTTGTTCGACTGTAGCAATATTATCATAACCACTGCTAACACCATATTGAATATACTCTTGTTCATTTGTAAAAGCATTTGTAACATCAAAGAAACCATCTGATTCAGGGCGGTCAATTTCCCAAACAACCCTATTTTCTTCTGCAATTACACCTAACATATCCGATTCATTGTATGATCGTGTTTTTAACTTATCTAATTTTTTAGATAAAAGTGAATTAAACGAGCCATAAAAGGCATCTTTTGACATTTCCTTCCCATCAATTTTGTACTTCATAATTTTTTGAGTGGGTTCGGAAGGCGACGCCACATCATTTACAGAACTCTCTTGCTTACAAGAAGACGCAAAAACGGAAAGTGTCAATAAGACACTTCCAAGGTTTTTAAAATCAAACAACTTTTTCATAAGTTAATTCGTTTAAAATGTGATTTAATTTAAGTCATGGCTATCCATTGCATGTAGGTACGAAACTCAGCAATGCGGTAGCCTTTCTTATATATTGACAGCTTATCAATATCAAGTCTAAAAACCCTCCCAGCATATCTCCCTCACATACGTGAGGAACGAGGAACGAGGAAC
>JAYTMW010000061.1:0-2731 GCA_043728105.1 Saprospiraceae bacterium
ACTTTTTAGAATTTAAAAAAAAGTGAAAAAAAGTGAAAATAGACAAAAATTTATTCCTTTTTGACTACTTTTCAGAGGGCTAAATGCAAGTTGGGTTAAATATTCTTCTTGTTTCTCAACAATTTAGATTAGATATTCTGGTATTGGTATGCCATAAAATCAAATTCATTTTAGAAATAGATTTAGATTATTAGGATTACAAATCCTAAACTATCTCGCTTCGACAGAGCTACGCTCGCAATGTTCGAACTGTCATACTGCATTTGACCCTATCGGAACATGTCGAAAAGCGACCGCCAACCAACAGAAAAACCTACTGCACATTTCAGCACATTTGGTTTTGCCCGAAACAATAGTCAACCCATCGCAAAAACCAAAAGAGCTAAAATTTTTTCACCGCACAGACTGACATCCGCAAATAAGCATTATATTTGACACTTCTTGACAAGTCAAAATACAGAAACGTGAGTTACCTAGGACAGAAAATTAGAGAAACGAGAGAGAAGCAAAATCTGCTACTCAGACAAGTTGCAGCTCATATTGAGGTTGACACTGCATTAATGAGTAAGGCTGAAAGAGGTGAACGAAATTTAAATAGAGACCAAGTTGTAAAACTTGCCAAATTCTTTAACTCATCAGAGGAGGAGTATATTTCTCTATGGCTATGTGACAAGGTATTAGAAGCGGTTGACAATGACCCTTTGGCAACTCAAGGAATAAAAAAAGCACTAACAAAAATCAAGAATTAATTTCGATGCAAATCATTCACAAAATAGACGACTTTTTATTAATCATTTTTCCTGAACTAATACTGGGGGGGGGTAATTCTTTAATTACCAGTACATTAGAAAAATATTATACTTACGGCCCTTATAAGCCAAAAGTAACTATTGACAACGGTTGGGTAAAAATAGAAATTGATACCCCAGCCATCATCTCACAGGAAGCCGACTACAAAAAAACTGTAGCCCTTTGCGAAAAAGGAAAATACTCAGAGGCAAAACCAATCCTAAAAAAACTTATTGAAAAAAATCCAACAAATTCGGAATACCACCGAATTATGGGACAAATACTGTCAGACGAAGGAGACCAAGAAGAAGCAATAAATTGCTTAATTGATGCATTACGTTGGGACTCAAAAAATGGATGGGCATTGCTTATGATGGGTAACATTTTTGCTAAGTTCAAAGATGATGTTCCAACTGCAATGAAATATTATGACCAAGCACTAATTGCAAACCCAAAGGACAATATCACCATAAACAATATTGGTGCAAACCTTATGCAACAAGGCAAATTGGAAGAAGCCAAAAAATACTTTTGGGAAGCCATTAAAATAAATGACAAATATCCAAATACACATTTTGCATTAGGAATGATTGCTGAAATGGAAGCAGACCTCCAGTCTGCTTTTTACAGCACTATTCAGGCAATCAGATTAAATAATAATAAAGATGTTCTTTATCAAAACTCTGTTAGACAAGTATTCGAGATTTCTGAAAAGATTATTGCAACCGATACTGGAAAAAATATTTTCAGAGAATACAGGCATAAACTTGAATTCGAAGGTGACAGAAAAATTGACATTTATCAAGATGAAGAAATTCCAACAGCAGCCAAGTTTGAATTTGCTGAAAACTATGATAGAGAAACTCATATTGTAAAATACAAGCCAAGCTATCCAGCAGTTGAACATCTAATTATGCATGAGTTGGTGCATTTAGATTTTGTAATTGCTGCAAGGAAAGGAGAATTAAATCAACTATTCATTTCAACTCAGAGTCACAAAGCCGAATTTATCAAAGGCTTAGAACCAACAATTAAAAAATTTAATAAGTTGGGTATTTCTGAAAAGTCAATTGCTGACTATTGTTCTAATTTATTTGAAGGAATGAATCGTCAAATATTTAATACTCCAATTGACTTGTTTATTGAGAATTTCCTTTATAGTGAGTTCTCAGAACTTAGACCGTTTCAATTTATTTCCCTTTACAATATGTTGCAAGAGGGGCTTAAGGCTGTAACAGACAAAAAGATTGTTGAACTTTCTCCCAATGACATTATTTCAAAAAGCAAGGTTTACAATTTAGTCAATGCAATTCAGTTCAAGGAACTATTTGGGTTTGATTTTATCAAAGATTTTAATGCGACACCAATAGAATTAAAACATGCTACAGAATTTTATGACGAGTATCTTCAATACAAAGATGACAAAGAACCTGCTGAAGAATATGAATTGGTTTTGAATTGGGCTGAAGACTTAAAACTTGACAAGAACTTTGAACTAGTGAATGAACATGAGTATAGAGCTAAAAGAATAGATATTGAAAACCTTTTATCTTCTATAGAAAAGGATCCATATGATTTAGAATCCAAAGACCCATATAAACAAAGGGAAATGGATAAATTTCAAAAATCGCAAGAGCAAATAGGTATAAACATGGCTGTTGCCATGTTTATGGTTGATGCCTTGCAGTTTTTTGAAGCAATGCCTCAAGATGAAATCAAAAAAATAGCAGTTGACATTGCAACACAAGGGACACAAGGCTATAGCCCTGATAAAGATAATTACAGAATAAACTCGATTAGAGGCAAAACTTTTTCGGGCTACCATATTCTAGCTTATTATTATGTGAGTTGGTCAATGGCAATTCCAGAAATGGTGTCACAATTAAACCTGCCTTATGAGGCGGAATATAAAATGGCATTGACAATGCATAAACCAAACAAG
>JAYTMW010000062.1:0-3154 GCA_043728105.1 Saprospiraceae bacterium
TCGTTATAGTCACCACCAAACGGAGAAGCCTCGGCTAATGCCTTATAAATGTCCGCAGCCTCTTTGTCTTTTCCAATTTTTTCATACGATTGAGCCAACATCATTTTATACCATTTGTTGTTGGCATCCATGATAGCCGCCTTTTTAGCGAACTCAACCGCTTGCATTTTATTTCCAGTAATCGTATAAATCCGAGCCAATTGAAAAGCACAACCATCACATTTAGGATTTTTCTCTAAAACTTCTTGATAGAGTTTTGCCGCCCCTTCCATTTTGCCAATTTGCTGTTGTGTCATTGCCATCAAGAATTTATCTTGATACTGAATTTCCTCTTCGGAATAGCGATTTGTGCTGCCTTGACTACTCACTTGGGCAAAAATACTGAGGGGTATCATTACGCATAAAGCGTTGATAATGAAAGACTTACGGATGTGTTTGAAAAAAATCATCAGATTTTTATGTTAAAAACGTTAGGGGATTTTGTTTGGATAAATGTAAGGTATTATGAATTTATGCAACTACTTAGTTCTACTTTGGCACTCTACTCATTTAGATATTCACTCACTGTTTTGCCTTCGGCAAAAGGCGTGCTTGAAGAGAGTTTTTTTGGATTGATTGTATTTTCAGAAAGAAAAATTTTCAATTTTCTTTCTGAAAATACAATCAATCCATTTAGTCCTTTTTCCATTTTAGAGTGCCAAAATAGAACTAAGACGCATATTTAGAATAATCACTGATACTGAGTTCTGATTTATGCCCCACAAACTCAACAAAATTTCCAATCATTGAGTTGCACATGGCGGCATCTTTTATTAACGCATCTTCACCAATAACGCTGTTTACGATAATGCTTTCTTTTATGACGGTATTATTGCCAACTGATACATGTGGCCCAATGACGGAGTCTTTTATCAAGACATTTTCACCAATAAAACAAGGTGGTATAATAACGGCATTTACCAATTGTGCATTGTCCGCTTGCATTTTTTCCGCCCGTTTAATGTCGAGCATACGCTTGTTGGCATGTACTACGGCTTCTTTATTGCCACAATCAATCCACTCGTCAATGCTTGCGGTGCGGAAGCGAAGTTTGTTGTTTTTCATGTTTTCTAAAACACTTGTCAACTGATACTCGCCCCGTAATTTTATATCATTTTCAATCAAATAATCTATCTCTTTTTTCAAATTTTCGCCTTCACGGAAATAGTAAATGCCCACAATTGCTAAGTTTGACACAAAGGATTTTGGCTTTTCCACAAAGTCCGTAATCACATTTTCCATATCAATTTTGACTACACCAAACGATGACGGATCATCCACTTTTTGCGTCCAAATAATGCCATCTTCATTGGCATTGAAACGAAAATTGGCTCTGAAAAGCGTGTCGGCAAATGCCACAATTATATTTCCTTTCAAACTTTCGCCAGCGCAGCCAATGGCGTGAGCAATGCCCAATGGCACATCTTGTTTATAAACCGTTCCTTTTGCGCCTATGGATTCAGCGATTTTTATTAGACTGCGTTCAACGTCTTCGCCAAATTCGCCCGTAATGAAAGCGACTTCTTCAATCGTGCCGTTGTAAGAAGCGGCTAAATCTTCGACCAAACGCTGCACTATGGGCTTACCTGCCACACATATTAAGGGCTTCGGAATCGTCAATGTATGTGGGCGGAGGCGTGAACCTTTACCTGCCATTGGAACAATAATTTTCATAAAAATCTGTAATTATTTTGTTGTCAAAATGTGTAATTGTTTGATTTTCAATGATTTAGGTTAGGATTTAGGCTGAAATTCATTTTAGGCCTGCAAAGATATTATTTTTAAAACAAATATAATTCCAATTTTTCAGAATCCTGTTTTACTTCGTACCCGTGCTGCCAAAACCACCCGCCCCACGAACCGTCTCCGTTAAGACTTCTACCTCGTGTAAAGTCACTCGCTCGTGCTTGGCTATCACCATTTGAGCAACCCGTTCACCCACTTCTATCGTTTGTTCTTCGTTTGAAAGATTGACTAAAATAACTTTCAACTCGCCTCTATAATCCGCATCAATGGTGCCGGGAGAGTTCAGACATGTTAAACCTCTTTTCGCTGCCAAGCCGCTGCGTGGGCGCACTTGCGCTTCAAAACCCAAAGGCAATTCGATGAAAAGACCCGTCGGAATCATGAAGCGTTCCAAAGGTTTTAACGTAATGGGTTCTGTGATGTTGGCACGTAAATCCATACCCGCCGAGCCTTCCGTTTCGTAGGCGGGCAAGGTATTTTGTGATTTATTGATTATTTTTATAACCATGATATATATAATGATGAATGATAAATTATGAATGATGAATTTAACACTGCATTTAGAAAATTGAGTCGAAACTTTACCCCCTCAGTATTTGTAACAAACAAATAATAACATGGTCTCATTGTTTTTTTTTGAAACACATAGGCACATAGGACACATAGAAGGCGCATAAAGTATTGATTATCAAGTTTTTATGTATAATACTATGTGTTCTATGTGTTTCAAAAAAAAATCACCTTTTTGTTTTTTCATTTTTACAAAAAATGCTGAAAAGGGACGCAAAAATAACAAGTTGACAATCAAAAAGTGAAGGTTTTACAATTTATTAATGTGCTTATTATCGGGTCTAAAAGAAACGAGCCGCCACTGTCCAGCCCCACCAAGTGCGCCAATTGCCGTCCACTTTTGCGCTATTCGGCACTATGCGATTAATGGCAATTTCATCCAATGGATTAACACGGTAAGCATTGAAAACAGGCGCAATGGCAATACCTATTTTAGGTGTCAACTGAATATTTAAAGCGGGTGTGCCTCGCAAAAGCCAATCTTCATTTGAAATTGAATTGTCAACAACAGGTTTATGAATCGTGGCATCGAGGGTGATACCTAACCTTTTTGAGAACCAAACACTCGAACCAAGTCCCCCACCTATGGTAAAAAGGCTTTTTTTATCACTAAAATTAGGTGCAAAACCCAAATGATAGATGCTGTAAAACCAGCGTGTACCCGTCCGATATGCAACATTTGTATAGGTCAAATCATTGGCGGATGCCTCCAGAACGTGGTAGCCTTTTCTTACAATATTAATGATGCCTAACATCACACCCGAAGTCGTGTCGGCAATGTTAATTAAGCCAATTTGTA
>JAYTMW010000063.1:0-6543 GCA_043728105.1 Saprospiraceae bacterium
TTATAAATCCATCAGTCAAGGTTTTATAGACAACGACCTACATATTGCGTGCTACACCGACCATCAGATTTTTGAACGCTACCACCGTTTCCGCTTGCGACAAGGTTTTTCAAAAGAACAAGCCTTGAATATGCGCATTTTGAAAGAGCTTCAAGCGGGCGATTACGTGACGCACATAGACCACGGCGTGGGCAAGTTTTCGGGTTTAGAAAAAATAAATATCAACGGACAGATTCAAGAAGCCGTGCGTTTGGTTTATTCCAACAACGATTTACTCTACGTTTCTATCAACTCGCTGCATAAAATTGCTCGCTTTGTGGGCAAAGACGGTACGCCGCCCAAGCTCCACCGTTTGGGCAGTGATACGTGGTCGAATCTGAAAAAAGCGACGAAGAAAAAGGTTAAAGACATAGCCGCTGAGTTGATAAAACTCTACGCCTTACGCAAATCGAGCGCAGGTTTTGCCTTCCCGCCCGATGGTTATTTGCAAAACGAATTGGAAGCCAGTTTCATGTACGAGGACACGCCCGACCAAGCCAAAGCCGCCCAAGATGTCAAGGACGACATGGAAAAAATGTACCCCATGGATAGGCTCGTGTGCGGAGACGTGGGTTTTGGCAAAACAGAGGTAGCCATTCGAGCCGCTTTCAAGGCCGTGGCTTCGGGCAAACAAGTGGCGATACTCGTGCCGACCACGATTTTGGCTTTGCAGCACTTCAAAACCTTCAATGAACGCTTAGGTGAGTTTGGCGCAACCGTGGATTTTATCAACCGTTTTAGAACCACGAAAGAGAAAAAGGAGGTTATGGAAATGACCAAACAAGGCAAAGTGGAGGTTTTGATAGGCACGCACGCCATTTTGAATAAAGACATGGAATTTAAAGATTTAGGTCTTTTGATTATTGATGAAGAACAAAAGTTTGGGGTAGCCGCCAAAGAAAGGTTGCGAAAATTCAAGGTAAACGTAGATACTTTGACGCTCACTGCCACGCCAATTCCTCGCACGTTACAGTTTTCGCTCATGGCCGCCCGTGATTTGAGCATCATCCGCACGCCGCCGCCAAACCGTCAGCCGATACACACCGAAGTCCGTATTTTTAATGATGAATTGATAAAAGATTCGATTTACAAGGAAATCCAAAGGAACGGGCAAGTCTTCTTTGTGCATAATCGAGTTGCCAGCTTGCCCGAAATGGTCGAATTACTGAGGGGCCTCTGTCCCGACGTGGATATTGCGATGGCTCATGGACAGATGAATCCAGAGAAATTAGAAGAAACGTTAGTAGATTTTATTGAGAAAAAATATGATGTATTGGTCTGCACAAACATCATCGAAACGGGTTTGGACATTGCCAACGCCAACACCATCATCATCAACAACGCCCATCATTTTGGCTTGTCCGATTTGCATCAGTTGCGTGGGCGAGTGGGTCGCTCGAACAAGAAGGCATTTTGCTATTTGTTCTGTCCGCCGCTAAGTGTTTTGAGCAATGACGCTCGCAAACGCCTACGCACGTTGGAAGAATTTTCAGATTTGGGTGACGGTTTCAATATCGCCATGAAGGATTTGGACATCCGTGGGGCAGGTGATTTATTGGGTGGCGAGCAATCAGGTTTTATCAGCGACATAGGCTACGAAACCTATCAAAAAATATTAGAAGAAGCCATTTTAGAACTCAAACAAACCGATTTTAAAGACCTTTTCAAGGAAGAATTAGAAAAAACCAAGGGATTTGTGGTAGAGACAACCGTGGATACCGACATCGAAATGCACATCCCTGATGACTACGTAACGAACATCCAAGAGCGTTTGCACCTCTACACGCAACTCGACGAACTCGATACAGAAGAAGGCATCCAAAAATTCAACGCCATGCTCGCTGACCGCTTCGGAAAAGTGCCAACGCAAGTGGAAGAACTGTTCGACGGTTTGCGCCTTCGTTGGGCCGCCAAAGAGGTTGGTTTCGAGCGTATTTTCTTAAAAAACAACAAATTACAAGGCTTTTTTGTCAGCAATCCACAATCGCCTTTCTACGAAACGGAAGGCTTCAAACGGGTTTTAAATTACGTTTTGAAAAACGGTGAAAACCGCCAAATGACGTTCAAACAAACGCCTAAGAATTTTATTTTCATCAGAGAAAATGTAAAAACCTTGCATGGTGCTTGGAATGTGATTGAAATACTGAGGGGGATTGCGCATGGGGAAAAGGTGGGGGCTAAGAAGAGTGATGCGCCGTTTTAGGATTATTAAACCACCCAAAAACGAAAAAGCACCAACAGCCGAAACTGTTAGTGCCTTAGTAGTCCGTACGGGAGTCGAACCCGTCTTCCCAGAATGAAAATCTGGTGTCCTAACCGATAGACGAACGGACCGTATCGCATTATGGACACTTCTTTTTCAAAAAGCGATGCAAAGGTAATAGGGTTTTCTTTTTTAGCAAACTTTTTTCCATAAAAAACTTTTTTTTCTTTTAAATAAACGAAATTTGCACCGCAATACGGAAAAGCAAGGGGAAAAGTTTAATTATTGTGATTTATACACTAACTTTGCCAACTCAAACAACGTAGATATTATTTTTTTTGAACCAATAATATAACAACAACATGTCAAAAATTAAAGTCGCCATTAATGGCTTTGGGCGTATCGGACGTATCACTTTCCGCAACCTTATCAAAATGGACAATGTGGAAGTGGTCGCTATCAATGATCTTACTGACAATGCTACATTAGCGCATTTGCTAAAATATGATTCAGTTCATGGCAGATTTGACGGTGAAGTAAAGGCAGATGATAAATTTTTATATGTAAATGGTCATAAAATTCACGCTTTAGCTGAAAAAGACCCTACACTTTTGCCTTGGAAAGCATTGGGCGTTGACGTTGTGATTGAGTCAACAGGTCGTTTCACGGATGCTGAAAAAGCGAACTTGCACATACAAGCGGGTTGCCGCAAGGTTGTTATCTCGGCTCCAGCTACGGGCGAAGGCGTTGATACCATCGTTTTGGGTGTTAATGATGATAAAATTTCGGCAAGTGCAAATATTTACTCAAATGCTTCTTGCACAACCAACTGTCTTGCGCCCATGGTGAAAGTTTTGGACGATGCTTTTGGTGTTGAAAGTGGTTTCATGATGACCATCCACGCTTACACGGCTGACCAAAATTTACAAGATGCTCCGCATAAAGATTTGCGTCGTGCTCGTGCAGCGGCTTACAGCATCATCCCAACTTCAACGGGTGCTGCCAAAGCGGTTGGTTTGGTTTTACCGCATTTGAAAGGAAAATTGAATGGTAGCTCTATGCGTGTTCCTGTGCCGGACGGTTCTGTAACGGATTTCACGGTAACGTTGAAAAAAGCGGCGACTAAAGAAGAAATCAACGCAGCATTTAAAGCGGCTTCTGAGGCTGGCTTGAAAGGTATTTTGCACTACGAAACTGACCCAATCGTGTCAATTGACATCGTGGGTAGCAAATTCTCTTGCATCTATGACGCTGATTTGACTTTGGCGATTGACAAAACCGTGAAAGTAATTGGTTGGTACGACAATGAGGCAGGCTATTCGGCTCGTTTGGCTGATTTGGCGGTGCGGGTTGGCACTTTGGGTGCATAATCGAAATCTCACACGTATATATACAGTCGTAAGATGCTTTGTGCGTCTTACGACTTTTTTATTTTATAACCGCTTTCACCTCGCCGCCCTCCAAAAGAGATTTGATATAAGTCAATACTTTCACACTCGCATTATAATATATGTGTTGCCCGCTCAAAGCAATCAAATTGCGCACATCATCCACTCCACTAATTTCGGTAGCATTCAAAAAAGGGTGAAAACGCTCAAAATACTGAGGGGGTGCTATGCCAAGCCTGCGCATTCGATTTAGATAGCGAGAGACTTTAAGCAACACATCATTTTTATTATTAATCAACACAACTCGTTGCGTCAAAGACTTCATATCGTCTATGTATTTTTCAAAAAAATCAATATCCACATCCGCCGCTACCAAAAGAATTTGTTGAAACACTTCCGTTTGGTTTTTAGGTTTTGATTGAAGTAAATTTTCAAAAAAATAATTGCCCATCGAATGGCAGAGCAAATGTAAACGAGGCTCTAAGCCTTTGATTTTCAACAAATTATGCATAGCATTCCAAAAAATAGGAGCAATAGCCAAAGCCAATCGTTGGCATTGCCAACGGCTGAAGAAATAACTCGGCATAGGCGTATGCCATATAATATTGAGAGTGAATGCAATATTGGAATCTGTTTTTTGAATGACATGCTTATCAAATTGAAGCAAATGATAAGCCATCGGACGGCTGTAAGCCCAAAGCCCGTGAATAAAAATCAAAGCATCTTTTTTACCCGACGTTTTGAAAGTACTCCGCAAGGTTTCATTAAAGGATTCGTCCGATTGAGTCGTGTAATTTTTTTTATGAACAAGAGAATTAATATGCTCCATTGTGCCTCGTCGAATGACGAAACCTTGAGGCGTTTCTTTTATTTCAATAAAAAAGTGTTTTGTATAACCCATCTTATTTGCAAATTCAAATTGAAAAATTAACTTCGTTGCGCTTTTTAGAAATTGAGACTCAAAAGTACAATTTTATGAGAAAACTAATAGTCGTAGTAAAAACCTTATTTTTTGTTTTATCGCCCATAAATAGTATCAACTATTTGATGATAAACATAAATAATGAGTCATCCCATTCTGTTAGTATCTCCTTTTTACAATGCTTTTTCAAGTAAAAAATGGCATAAACTAATTTTTGTTTTAAGTTTTTTTTAAAATAAAATTATAAAAATAAGGACGCAACTTATTGATAATCAATACTTTAAATCCAATTTATTGTACCTTATTTAAGTGTCTTTAGAATATTTTGTAAATAATTTGATAAATAATTTTAAAAACATTTGGTTTATAAATACAAAAAGTTTAACTTTGCATCATAATTTCTAAAACAAATAATTGAATTAATCAAAATAAACTAAAATAAAGAAAAAATGGCAAACGAGAAAGACTCCAAACTCAAAGCACTTCAAATGACACTTGACCGCTTAGACAAGACTTATGGCAAAGGAACTGTCATGCGTTTGGGTGATAAGCAAGTGGAAGTAGTAGAAACAATTTCGACTGGTTCAATCGGTCTTGATATAGCTTTAGGCTGCGGTGGCTTCCCTAAAGGACGTATCGTAGAAATTTATGGCCCAGAATCATCGGGTAAAACAACACTCGCTATCCATGCGATTGCTGAGTGTCAAAAGAAAGGTGGCATCGCAGCTATCGTGGATGCGGAACACGCTTTCGACCGTTTTTACGCTGAATCTTTGGGCGTAAAAGTAGAAGAATTGCTTATTTCTCAACCCGATAACGGTGAGCAAGCACTTGAAATTGCTGAAAACTTGATTCGTTCGGGTGCAGTTGATATTGTGGTTATTGACTCCGTTGCAGCTTTGACACCTCGTGCGGAGATTGAAGGCGAAATGGGCGATTCTAAAATGGGTCTTCAAGCCCGTTTGATGTCGCAAGCCTTGCGTAAATTGACGGCTACCATTGGTCGCACCAATTGCTGTTTGGTTTTCATCAACCAATTGCGTGAAAAAATTGGTGTCATGTTCGGTAATCCAGAAACGACTACGGGCGGTAACGCTTTGAAATTTTACGCTTCGATTCGTCTTGATATTCGTAAATCAGGTTCAGCGATTAAAGATAAAGACGGTAATTTCACGGGCAATCACGTTAAAGTGAAGGTTGTGAAAAACAAATTAGCACCACCTTTCCGTGTGGCTGAGTTCGACCTTGTGTTTGGCGAAGGCATTTCAAAAGTAGGTGAAATCGTTGACTTGGGTACTGATTTGGACATCATCCAAAAATCAGGTTCTTGGTACAGCTACAACGGTACTAAAATCGCACAAGGACGTGAGGCGGCGAAAGTTTTTATTCACGACAATCCAGAAATGGCTGACGAAATTGAACTCGAAATCCGCAAACGCATTCAAGATGCGCCTGTAAAAATCGAGCCCTTGGCAGCCGACGAAGACGACGATTAGTCGTAAATTATTGATATTCATTAGATTAGATATTATACAAAAACGTAAAGCTGTTTTCTTATACACAGAAAACAGCTTTTGTTTTTTGTTTTTTTTGTCAAAATACTGAGGGGGTCAAACTTCTTCCACTGTAAATCCTAATTTTTGTAAATCGCTCCAAAATTCGTAGTAAGACTTGCTCACCACTGCGGGGTCTTCAATTTTGACGGTATTGAGCATGGCAAGTGGGGCAAAACTCATCGCCATACGGTGGTCTTCGTAAGTAGGGAAAGTCGGTATTTTTTCAAATTCAGTTTTTCCATCAATCATAAAGTATTGTTTCTGAGACTTTTGTGAAAATCTGGTCGGCAATTTCACAAACGACACACCCACTTTTGCCAACTCCGCTTTCAACGCCGCAACCCTATCCGTCTCCTTGATAAAAAGCGTTTCCAAACCCGTGAACAAGCCTTGCACACCCACGCCCCCGCATATCACGGCGAAGGTTTGGGCAAT
>JAYTMW010000064.1:0-1573 GCA_043728105.1 Saprospiraceae bacterium
ATAAAAATAGAAATAAGTGGTTCGGCCTTGCGCTGTATTTTTGTATCAATCAAAAAAACGGAAATATCATTTTTGACCGTTTCCAAAAGCTCAATCGAACGGTCTTTACGAATGATAACGGGTTTGCGCACGTAAGAAATCAAAGGGTCGAAACCTGAACTTGAGCCATGAAAATAACTTTCCATTTTGCCCAATTGATTTTTCACTGCCACCAAATCATCACTTTCTAAGCGGCTTCGCATTTTACGTTTCATACCAAAAACGGTATAAATAGCGGCTACCAAAACTCCACTACTGCCCGTACCATAGCCACGAGGCACGTTTGAATCAAAATATAGACCCTTCGACAATTCTCTTTCGACCCCCTCAGTATCCAAGGCAAAATCTTCGTTTTTGACCCCCGTTTTTAGATATTCCAAAAACTTGGGCAAGTCATATTGCTTGGTTTTATCCTCGGAATATTGCCAACCACCGCCGTATTGCCAAAGCGGAATTGCCAAAGCCTGTGAGCCTTGAATGACCGTATGCTCACCGAACAATAATAATTTTGAAGGATGAAAAGAAGCTGAATCCCCTTGATTCATAACGTTTTATGTATGGTAAAAAATTTTAACAAGATTTTAATTTTTCATTAGGCAATAATTTTGCAGTAATTAAAGTTTTTAGAGCACTTCTGAATACTACTAACTTATTCCTGACAATCATAAATTGGATTTTGATTAAAAAAAAGTCAAACAAATTTCGATTATTTTTTATGATTTTTTTCTATTCATTCTTCAATAATTCTATTCATTCTGATAAAAAACAGCAATTATAGGCAGCATCATTCTACACGCAATTTCTTATTTCGTAACGGTTTAAATTTTAAAATTATGAAAACACTCTTCAGTGTGGCTGCGTGCTGCTTTATGACTCTTTCCAATTTAACTCAATTATCTGCTCAGTGCCTTGATGGTGATTGCAAAAACGGACGTGGCACTTACCAGTTCGATAATGGCAACAAATACGTCGGTGATTTTCGCCGAAGCACCATGAATGGTAAAGGTACTGTTTATTTTGCCAATGGCAACCGCTACAATGGAGATTGGGTAGGTGGGCTGCGTGAAGGGACAGGTATTTACACTTTTTCAAACGGAAATGTTTACACGGGCTCCTTCAAAAAGAATCGTTTTGAAGGAGTAGGTACTATGACTTTTGCGAGTGGCAACAAGTACGTAGGCAATTGGGCAAGCGACCAATGCAATGGAGTAGGCACTTTCTTTTTTTCAGGTGGTGATCGTTATGAAGGCAATTTTAAGAGCGGAAAGTTTGAGGGTCAGGGCGTTATGTATTATAAAAATTCTGAACGTTACGTGGGTGAGTGGACTGAAAACGCTCGACATGGCAAAGGCAAACTATACAGAACAGATAAGACGGTTATAGATGGTACTTGGGTAAATGGTATTATAGCAAAATTAAATACGACAAATGCTCAAAATACTGAGGGGTCAAGCACCACTCAAACGACACAAACGGGAACAACACAAAATTCAACAAACACAAACGCAGACGCTAAATTACAGGATTGCAACAC
>JAYTMW010000065.1:0-1575 GCA_043728105.1 Saprospiraceae bacterium
CTCGCTATTAAAGTTATTTAAAATATGAAGTGCTTAAATCCAATGGGTTTTAACCCATTGTGTCAATATTTTATCCGCAATGGGTTAAAACCCATTGGATTTCACCCCTCCATATATAAAATAATTTTAATAGCGAGAATTGCTGTATAAATCTTTGAAAAAATAAAAACAAAGAAGGGGTAAACAACATGACAATAAAATCATGTGCTTACCCCCTCAGTATTTTGACATAAAATAGGTCAAAACTATCCATTATCCACTGTTAACTATCCACTACAAAAGCATACCAGCCAAAGTCGCCGACATATAAGACGCTAAAGTACCTGCTATCAAAGCACGGAAAACCAACTTTGTCAAATCTTGACGACGAGCAGGTTCTAAGGCCCCAATGCCGCCAATTTGAATACCCATTGACCCAAAATTAGCGAAACCACACAACGCAAAACTCACAATCGCAATCGTTTTGGGCGACATAGCGTGTCCGTTTACGAGTGCCACTTGCTTAATTACTGAGGGGTCGGTCGAAGGTAAATAAGCCGAAAGATTGTTGTACGCCACAAATTCATTGGCAACCAATTTTTGACCCATAAACGCTCCCGCTTGAAATATTTCGTCGCTCTGAACGCCCATGCACCACGCAAAACCTGAAAAAATTGTCCCTAAAATGGTATCAAGGCTAAACGCAGGGTTGCCCCAATAGCCACCCATTTTACCCAAACCTGCGTTTATCAAAGCAATTAAAGCCAAAAAACCGATAAGCATGGCCGCTACATTCAATCCGATTTTCAAACCGTCGCTGCAACCTGCGGAAATAGCGTCCACCAAATTACTGTGCGCTTTCACGACTTGAATGCTCACTTCACCTGCCGTTTCGGATTTTTCAGTTTCGGGATAAATAATTTTAGAAATAGCCAATGCGCCAGGGGCTGCCATGATACTGGCCGCCAAAAGATATTGAGCTGGTACGCCCAAGCCAATATAAGCTGCCATTACGCCACCCGAAATACACGCAAAACTGCCCGACATGGAAGCCATGAGTTCACTTTTTGTCATACCTTTTAAATAAGGCTGAATCATAATTTGGGCTTCTACTTGACCCACAAATGCGCTCGCAATGTTCGACAGTGCCTCTGCGCCACTCACCCGCATCAACCAAAATAGACCTCTCGCCAAAACCTTTACAATCATCTGAATAATGCCCAAATGATAGCCAATATTCACCAAAACGGCGACAAATAGAATGGTCGGAATGATTTTGAAAAAGAAAATAAAACCACCTGCACCAAACGCTTTTCCCACGGCGGGTACGTCCACCAATGGGCCAAATATGAAGGCCGCCCCTTCTTGCGAAAACGCAATAACCTTTTCGACGTAGTGACCAATGGTGGTAAAAATATCCTTCCCGATGGTTGTTTTGAGTATGAAAACGGCTAAAATAATTTGCAATAAAAGCCCCGTGCCAACCGTGCGATAGTTGATGGCTTTACGATTATTGGATAAAAGAAAGGCAACGCCAATGATGAGTGCCATGCCTAAAAGACCTGTAAATCTTTCCATAAGAAAACGAGTATGGTT
>JAYTMW010000066.1:0-11631 GCA_043728105.1 Saprospiraceae bacterium
TCCTTGATTTATAGCAATTATGACTACGAAATCAAGATTACACAAGGTGGCACGGCGTTCAAAATCAATTCAGAAATCGAAGATTGGAACTTGAAACAAGAGTTTCAGTTTTTCCCAAATCCCGAAAATTCGTGGCGTTTTGGCGTGAATGTGATTCACCATTCTATCGTGCCAGGCAACGTGAGCAACACGAGTACGGACGGCACGGGTTTGAATATTCCGAATTTGCAAAAACGTTATTCGCTCGAAAGTGCGCTTTATGCCAACAACAATCAAAAAATTGGCGACCGTTTGGAGGTGAATTATGGTTTGCGGCTCTCCGTGTTCAATGTGTTAGGTGGCAGCAATTATTACAATATTGCGGAGGGTAAAATTTTAGATACCATTAATTATGCGTCGGGCAAAATTATCCAAACGTTTGTGAATCTCGAACCACGCCTTTCTTTGGCTTATGCGTTGGCCCCCTCAGTATCTGTGAAGGCGGCGTATGCTCGTAACACCCAAAACATGCACTTGCTCACCAACTCGACCACGGCGAACCCGACGGATAGGTGGATTTCGTCGAGCAATATTATCAAACCCGAAATTGCGAATCAAGTATCGGTGGGCTATTTTCAGAACTTTGACGACAATAAATATGAGTTTAGCGTTGAAACCTACTACAAAAACATGCAAAATCAAGTGGATTATCGTGACGGCGCAAGGCTTCGGGCAAATGATGCGGTGGAAACGGAATTGCTTTTTGGCACGGGCAGGGCGTATGGTGTGGAGCTTTTGTTGCGCAAAAAGTCGGGTAAACTTACGGGTTGGATTGCCTACACGTTGGCTCGCACGGAGCGACAAATCAACGGCATCAACAACAATAATTGGTACACTTCTCGACAAGACCGCACCCATGATATTGCCGTGGTGGGCATTTATCAACTCAATCCAAAGTGGAATTTTGCCGCCACGTGGATTTATCAAACGGGTACGGCAGCGACTTTTCCAAGCGGCAAATACATTGTTAACAATACCGTGAATTACTACTACACGGAGCGCAATGGTTACAGAGTGCCGCCCACGCACCGCTTGGATGTGTCGGCGACCTTGCAATTGAGAAAGAAAAAGCGTTGGGAATCTGAATTGGCGTTCAGTATTTACAATTTATATGGTCGTGAAAATCCGTATTCGATTGATTTCAGAACGAGCAAAACGGATCCGACCAAAACGGAGGCGGTGCAGACTTCTTTGTTTAAGCAAATCCCTTCGGTGTCGTATAATTTTAAATTTTGATTTGATTTTACACGGATTTAAGGATTATATAGATTTAAGGATTTTTTTGATTCCTTTAATCCTTAAAATCTTTTAATCCGTGTAAAAATGAATCGTAAATAATTGAAAATGAATAAATTAAATATAATGAAAAATATCTTTATCATTTCTTTGGTCATGGTCTTTGCAAGCTGCGAAAAAGTGATTGACATAGATTTGAACAGTTCTGACCCGCAAATAATTGTTGAGGCGGTGATGTCGGATACCATTTCTGAAAAGGCGGAAGTGCGGTTGAGTCGCTCCGTTAATTTCAGTGAAACCAATACATTTCCTGCCGTGGCGAATGCCGTTGTGACCATTACGGATTTGACGGATAATAAAATTGATACGTTGAAAGAAAGCGTGGCGGGTTTGTATAAATCGAACAAATTGTCGGGTCAAGAAGGGCATAATTATTTGTTGACGGTGAAGACGGACGGCAAAACGTTGACTTCCACGGCGGCAATTCCCCGCAAGGTCAAATTTGATAGTATTGAGGTGCGTGGGCAAGCTTTTTTTGGCAGCATCAACTACCAACTTATTCCAAAATTTATTGACCCAAAAGGCATTGGTGACAATTATCGTTTTGTTTTATACATAAATGGTAAATTGAAAGATGATATTCTTGTCTTCAACGATGAACTTGTAGATGGAAATCCCAACGGCAGACCTTTGAACCGTGGTCGCAACAGCGACTCCACCGAGAATATCAGAATCGGTGATAGAATTGACCTCGAAATGCACTGCATAGATAAGGGCGTTTATGATTATTTCAACACGCTTAGAGCAAGGGGCGGTGGTGGTCCAGGCGGTGGCGGTGCTACGCCTGCCAATGCAATTACGAATATAAAAGGTGGTGCTTTGGGGTATTTTGCGCCTTATACGAAGCAACGTAAAAGTGCGGTTGTGAAGTAAAAATATTGAATTTTAATTTTAAAAACAATCGCAATGACAATAGAAATTTGGTCGGATGTAATGTGTCCGTTTTGTTATATTGGTAAAAGAAAATTTGAGCAAGCCTTGGCGCAATTTCCTCACAAGGATAGGGTGGAAGTGGTTTGGAAAAGTTTTCAACTCAACCCCGATTTGGTGACGGATGCCACAAAAAATACGACCCAACATTTGGCAGAATCAAAAGGTTGGACAATCGAATACACGCAAGGCGTAACCGAACACGTGACGCAACTCGCCCAAAAGGTCGGTCTTGCATTTGATTTTGATAAAGCCGTGGTCGCAAACTCATTTGATGCGCATCGTTTTTCCGCTTTTGCCAAATCAAAAGGCAAGCAAGATGCAGCCGAGGAAGCCCTTTTTAAAGCCTATTTCACCGAAGGCAAAAACACGGCTGATGCGGCGACGCTCATACAATTGGGTCAAGAAATTGGGCTTGACGGAGCTGAAATAAAGGCTATGCTTGAAACAGATACTTTTTCAGAGGAGGTCAATCACGATATTTATGAGGCGCATCAATTTGGCATTCGTGGCGTACCTTTTTTCTTGTTTGACAGAAAATATGCTATTTCGGGCGCACAAGAAAGTGCCGTTTTTTTGCAAGCGTTGGAGCAAATTTTTAAGGAAAATGTGGAAGAGGGCCCCTCAGTATTGGAGGGAGAATCGTGTGATTTGGAAGGTAATTGTTAAAAAAAAATCCCCGCAAAAAGCGAATGTTTTTGCAGGGACTTTATATCAATTGAAACTTTAATACTATTTGTAAATTATTCAATAGCAATGAGTTATGTTTTTATAACTCGTTAATCTACTAATAATTTCGTCACCAATGCCGTGTTGCTCGCCCATTTAATATCATAAACCTCATCTGCATCAGAAGTGTCAACAATGGTTAAACCTTGGGCTTCTGCCTTGATTTTCAACAAGTTACCGATGCTTAATTTTGCATCCAATTTGCTCAAAAGGGCTTCGACATTTTTGGTATCTAAACCTTGAACAACTTGTCCAGAGAAAGGCATTTCGAGCCAAATAATTTCTCGTGTGGCTACTTCCAAAACACCAAAAACCAAACCTTTTGCTAAGTTTTGAACAATTCGCACCTGATGTTGCACGCACGAAGGGTCATAAGCCACACCTGTGCGCTCAGAAACTTTCATCGGAAATTTGCTATTCATCCAACCAATCACCATGTTAGGCGATAGGCTTCCCAAGCTGAACGCATTACAGGTAAACGTAACATATTGCGCACTTGCATTACTCAATTCTTTGATGTTCAAATCAATGTATTCAGCCGTACCTATTTTGTTAGGAATGCTCCGAATATCGCCGCTATGCTTACAACCCGTATTCGTCAATTGGTAGTAAGCACAGTATTCCACCTTGTTTTCGTAGGCAATTGAGCAACTCAAATCCATGTCTAAATGTTGCGCTGGCAAGCCCACGCCCCATTGCATAAACAAGCGAACGGCATCACCTTCGACGGCAAAACGAGTACCCATCAAAGCACTTGGCAAATCTTGAACGCTCTCCGAACGGTCGCCGATAGACACAGGAATTTTGAAAAGCATTGGCTCAATGAACATGGTTTTGTTCACGTTTTCGATGCTTTCAAAACGCTTTTTCATCGCAAAAAGGCACAAATCTTCAACTTTTTCCTTCATTTCTGCCAACTGATGCTCATCATATATGGACAACAATGGGTTTGCAGGAATCCGTTTTGCCACGCCACCCAAAGGCTTCACCGAGCGATTCGCCGACTTATCGAAATAGTTTTGAGCGTACATATTAAGCGTGAAAACCAACCGTGCTGGCACTTTATCAACCACTTCTTTGAACGCCGCCAACGTTTCATCAGCCCCAAACCAAAGCATGTTGGCGAACAACGAGCGAGCAAACAAGCCTGGGCGTTGCTTCAATAAACCCAAAGTTTGGACGGCATTTAACCGCAAACGGAAGTATTCCACTCGCCCTTGAAAAACCGTATAATTTTGGTTGTAAAAAGTATCCAACAAGGCATTTAATTTCTCAAAACCAGCTCTTTTACTGAACTCCGCCAAGCGCAAGGCACGGATGAAACGCACCCACATACCACGCTTTGGGTGCATGATTTCACAAGCACTTTTAGCGTCCATTGGTAGATTATTCAACCATTTTGCAACCATAATGCCATCTTTTCGACCATATTTCAACTTTAACTCATTCGCCTTCGACATCAAATCGTGACCATTTGGGTAGCGTATCATAAGAGCATGACGGTTGTTTTTTTGAGTCCGTTTCACGATGGTTTTAGGCTCAATAATTTGCATAAAACCTGTGTGTTTGAACCACAAAAAACGCAAAATATCGGTCGGAGACGTGAAAAATGCTTGCGCTTTATCTGCCTGATTTGCTGTTACAAAAATGTCAATCACCGCCATCAAAGTTTCCTTCATGCCAATAGCCACATCGGGCAAAGGCAATTCAGACAACAACAATTTTAGGCTATCCATTTGGGTAGCGTCAAGGGCGGTTTTTGAGGTCAATAAATCGTTCAAAAAAGCGGTTGCATCCGTTTCACCCCAAAGCGTCAACAATTTCTTTTTGCTGCCTTGTCCGTAGTTTTCAATTTTACCGAACTCGAAAGGCGTGCCACAGAAAGGGCAACCATTGTAGCGTTCCAACGGAAACGTATCCTTCGGAATGATGTGACCACACGCCAAAGTTGTTCCCCGACCTTCAAAAACGTTGGTAAAAAAAGTGATGATGTGATCCACCACCGACTCGCCCGTAGGCACGTCCCAACCTTTCACCAAAGGAGTCCAATTTTTATTTACGCCCATTTTCTCACGAAAAAAGGTCAATAATTTCGTTTGAAAAGTGGGTGTAGTACCGTTCAAAGCAATCAATAAATCTTCCGAAACTGCGTAACCCAATTTGCCCAGATTAGCTACCAAAACCGATGTGCTTTCTCGCAAATTTTTGCCCTCACTTTTTATGTCTGACGGGGCAATAAAAATAGCGTTTTGACGCAAGCTGACACTCAATAAATTTTCCATGTTTTTAGTTATTTTAAAAAAATCAGATAATTGGGTTTCTAAGATCTACCTAAAAGAGTGTTTGAAGTAAGAAACCCTTGACCTAAATTGTTGCAAAGCAGGCTGGATTCGAACCAGCGACCTCGGAATTTGGAGTTCAGGGAGTAAGTTTTAATTGACCAAAAATTAGATAATGCACAAACTATAAGGGATCGAACCTAAAAGTCTCCGAAGAGACTTCTACCAGTTGAAGTAAGTCTGTTTTGACCTAAAAGAACTTTGGTAATTTTAAAACTTACGTGCTCTACCACTGAGCTACTGCTTTGTTTTTTTAGAAATTACAAAAGCGGTAATTGTGAAAGTATTTTTCTTGGCGTGAAGTTTTGAAGTAACTTTCACTTGACCAACTTTTGATGATGCAAAGGTGGAATGATACTACGCAATCTTTTTGCGTAGTTAAAAATATTTTTTTTATTTTTTCCTGCCGAATCAATAATAAAGCGAAAATATGATTTAAAGTATTGATTATCAATGACTTACGAATTTAAAAATAGAGAGCATAATATTTTTTTTAGGAAATAATTTTTAGAAAAATAGTAAAATACTGAGGGGGTGTTAAATACCTACTTCAAAAACTATCAAAGCACCAAAACAATCAACAGTTTGTAAAACAAAAAAACGGCTCAACTTTTTTCAAAGTGAGCCGTTTTTTTATTCAAAAGTCAAAAATACTGTCATGCTTTTAGCTTGATGAAGCCAAAGGCATCAAGGGGTCTATTAAGCCTCAATAATATTTCTACCAATGCTATCGTAATAGAAACCTTTGCCTTCCATGTCGTTCACGTCATAAAGATTGCGACCGTCGAAAATAGCTTTTGATTTCAAATGTGCTAATTGATCAAAATCTGGTGTGCGGAACAATGCCCATTCCGTAACGATAACCAAAGCGTCGGCGTTAGCCAATACCTCATATTCGTCGTTGAAATAGCTGATTTTTTCACCGTAGATTTGCTTGATATTGTTCATGGCTTCAGGGTCAAAAACTTGAATGTTTGCGCCCGCTGCCAAAAGCTCGTCCATGATGTAAAGGGCTGGTGCCTCACGAATATCGTCGGTGTTTGGTTTGAACGCCAAACCCCAAAGTGCGAAAGTTTTACCTTTTACATCATTGTTATAAAACTTCATCATTTTTTTAACCAAAACCGTCTTTTGAATGGTGTTGATTTCCATAACGGACTTCAAAATCTTGAAATCGTAGTCATGCTGGTCAGCCGTCATAGCCAATGCTTGAACGTCTTTTGGAAAACAAGAACCACCGTAACCAACGCCTGGGAATAAGAAACGCTTTCCGATACGGTTGTCGCTACCCATGCCTATACGTACCGAATCCACGTTTGCGCCCACTCTCTCGCAAAGGTTGGCCACCTCGTTCATGAAAGAAATACGCATGGCCAAATAAGAATTAGCGGCATATTTTGTCATTTCCGCAGAACGCTCATCCATAAAATAGATAGGATTACCTTGACGCACGAATGGTTCATATAATTGCTTCATGAGCTTACGAGCCTTTTCAGAATTTGTGCCAATAACCACTCGGTCAGGCTTCATAAAATCATCTACGGCAACGCCTTCACGCAAAAACTCAGGATTAGACACGACATCAAAAAGTGATTCGTCTAAGTTGGCAGCAATAGCAGCGTGAACTTTTTCAGAAGTTCCAACCGGCACCGTACTCTTGTCTATGATAACCTTATAATCGGTAATGATAGTAGAAAGTTGTTTAGCCACACCTAAAATATAAGACAAATCAGCCGAGCCATCTTCACCTGGGGGTGTTGGAAGAGCTAAGAAAACGATTTGAGATTTGTCAATGGCTTCTTTCAGATTAGTGGTGAAATGAAGGCGACCTTGTTTTGTGTTTCTCTCAAAAAGGAGGTCAAGACCGGGTTCAAAAATGGGGATTTCTCCGTTGCGAAGACGCTCTACTTTTTTAGCGTCAATGTCCACACATATTACGTGGTTTCCCGTTTCGGCAAAGCAGGTTCCGGTTACTAAACCGACATATCCTGTTCCAACAACTGCAATGTTCATGCTTAATTTTGAGTTGAGTTTATTAAATAGTTTTAGAACGCGCAAATTTAGGGTTATTAGTTAAAGAATGAAATAGCGGATAAAGTTATTTTTCGCATGGTTAATTTCATTAACATTACGTAACGTATTCATTTTCAATACTTTAACTAAATTTTTCCTTTTAAAAATTAAAAATACTGAGGGGGGTGCTTAGAAAATATTTTCGATTATACTACATTTAATGAAAGCATTAAAGTGTTTTTCTAACAAAAAACCCACTTGCCTTATACGGTTCAAGTGGGTTTTTTGTTTTATTTCCTCAAACAAAAAAAATCAGAAATTAAAAGAATTTAGAACGATTGTCCGTTACACTACCATTCTTTTTAAGTGAACGAGTAAGGGCGTTACGAACCATTCCTTTCATCTGTCCGACCAATTGTTGACGAAGAATATTTTTATCAACTGGGCTATTGGCAATCGCATTTTTACTTGTCAATTTGGCTACAAAAACGCCTGTTTCACCAATGATTGGTTTAGTCGTTTGACCAGTTTCTAAGTTGAAAACTGAGCCAATTACTTTTGATTCACTACCCAAGTTAGGCACAAACGTCGCATTAAAAGTTACGCCTTTTGCTGTATCAATTCTCGTATTGAATTCAGCGACAATTGTTTTCATATCGCCTGAACCGAATTTCGCTTTCAAAACTTCACCTTTCTTACGGTTTTTAACCATTGGCATTATTTGCTCTTTCACATCAGCAACCGAAGGTACGCCTTTTGGAATAATACTTTTCACAGCCGCCACAACGTATTTGCTATTGTAGGCTTCACCTTGATCACGCAACGCAAAGGTCGTTTTGCAACGCTCACCTGCTTTTGATTCGTAAGCCCAACGAATGATTTGACGCACACCGTCTGAACCACCCAATTGACCTGCCGAAGCGTCATTTATTTTAAACGCAGGAGTAGGCACTATTGCAAGACCTTTAGCTTGTGCGTTTTTACGCAAATCTTCAAGGTTCTTGCTGCTTGTCAACAAATCATCTGCTAAGTTTGATGCTTTTCTATCCGTCGCATCACTTGGAATGATTTGCTCACGCAATAAAGCAACTTTAATACGAGCCTCATTTTTGCCAGCTCTAATGCCTGTAACTTGGACAATGTGAACACCAAATTGAGATGCTACTGTATAAAATTTACCTTGTTGTGCTTTATAAAAAATTAAATCATTGAATTCTGGAACGAACATGCCTTGACCTTGAAAATCCAAATCACCGCCTTTCATTTTGGCAACATTATCGTCGCTGTATTTAAAGTTCAACGAATCCCATGCACCTGCGCTTACTTCTAAAATCTTTTTCAAACTATCAGCCGTAGCTTGAGCATCTGGATTCTGTTGGCTTGGCTTAATCAAAATATGACGTGAGCGAACAGAGTCTGGTGCAGAACGTTTTTCAACTAATTTCGCCAACCAATAAGACTTGTTTTCAACATAAGGGCCCATTACAGTGCCAACTGATGCGCCAAAAAGTTCTTTCATGTTCACCCCAGCTGCCTCAGACGTTAAATACTGAGGATTCATGCCGCCGCCATTTGCTGCTGCAAAAGCGGAATCTTTTTCCACAACACGGAATTTCTCTTTCAAATCACTGATTTTTGCCAGCAATTTTGCGGAATCTTCTGGTGATGCTATAACATCAACGTTGACGTATTCAATGCTCCTTGCTTCTTCATCTGAAATGAAACGAGCTTGGTTTTCACTCAAATAAGATGCGTAATCTGCATCTGTTATGGGTGCTTCTTTATCATCCACACGATCAAAAGGCACTCTAACGTATTCAAAATCAACGGGTTGCGTCAATTCTTTATAACCTTCTTCAACCAACCAAGTGGGTGTGTAGATGGCTTTTGTCACCAAATTGTTCATTTTCCCCTGCAAACGTTGATTCACGATTTGCTTTTCGATTTCAGCCCAATACATCTTGCCTTTTTGCGGCATAGTGTTGTCTTGAATCGCTTTTTTGATGCCTTGCAATTGTTCAGGGTTTTGCATCAACTCTTGATTAGAGGTAATCACTTGGCTTGGGTTTGGGCCAAACTCAAGGTCGAGCAATTCATCTTTTGAAATGCCAATACCCATTTTTTCAGCCTCTTGACTAACAAGTGCGCCTTCAACGAACTGATTGAAAAGCGTGTTGCGGACTTGATTGTCGGAGGCACGACTGCCATACATGGCTTCTGCCGTTTCTTGCATTTTCGTATAATCTAACTCTTGACCTGCCACTTTAGCGACGGTTGAAGTGTCAGAGAATCTTGAGCCACCGCCGGGGTTGCTATCTTGCATAATAAGCATGGCAATGAAAGATACAATTGCCAAGATCATTAAAGTTAAAACCAAACCTGATTTACTGCGAATTTTCTGAATGAGAGCCATTTCTCGGTTTTCTTTTTTTTATTATTCTAAAAATTGAGATTTGTAAGAACTTGTTTATCAGCTTATTAGGCTTTCAAAACAATTTAGATATTTCCATTTTCCTAATTTAGACCCACTATGGTTATAAATTTTCAAATTGGCGTGCAAAGTAACAGTATTGGAAGTGAATTTCAAAATTTTAACCGTTTTTGCTTTTAAAATCATTAAATTTAACGAATTGAGGGTAAAAAAGTTACCCCCTCAGTATTTAATATGTCTGTGAAAAAAATCATACACATATATACGTGTCGGTTTACTAATTCATTTTTTGCACTCACTGCTTTAGTTTCGCTAAAATGCGTATTAAGAAAAAGACTAAATGGGTTGTACTAATTTTTTCAAATAGAAATTTCGAAAAAATTTCTATTTGAAAAAATTAGTTCAACCCGAAAAGAAAAACTTGTAAGCACGCCTTTTGTGCGCAGCACAAAACAGTGAGTAAACACATTAAATGGAACTAAACCCATATAAAATGCTAAAATGAGAGCGGTTCAAAAATTCTCCATTTTAGATATTTTTTTTTAGAGAAAACGAAGAGGTAGGCGATACAGCATTGACGTAAAATATCGAGTATTTTACCAAGGGAAACGCACCAATATATGCTTAAACGGTTTTTTTATAAAAAATTTCAAGGTGCAGCGCACCGCAATATTTGTCATGCCTTTGGCTTGATGGTGCAAAATGCGCTCATAGCAAAATCTACGAAAAATTTCCAAAGGTGCAGCGCACCGTAATATCCCAAAACCAATTTCAGATGAGTATATTTGTAATAAATATACAGAAAGGCAGACAAATATTGCGGTGCGCTGTACCTTAAAGTTTTATAAGAAAACCGTTATGGATTGATTTAATTTTTGAATAGAAAAATTGGAAATTTTTCTATTCAAAAATTAAATCAATCCGAAAAAACAACCCCCAAGCACGCCTTTTATGCGCAGCATAAAACAGTGAGTGTAAAGTGCCAAAGTAGAATTAGAAGCAAAAATGTTTACATTTGACAAAAATCAAAAAACAAAGACAATGAATATTTTAATAACGGGTGCAAACGGTTATATCGGTCAACGGCTCATTCCGTTGTTGCTTGAAGCGGGGCATTTTTTGCATTGTTGTGTGCGCAACAGACGGCGTTTTGAAGAAGAACACACGCATCCAAAAATTGTGATTCATGAAATTGACTTTCTTGAACCCAAAAATACTTTTTTACCAAAGGATATTGATGTCGCTTTCTTCTTAATCCACTCCATGAGTGCCGATGGTGATTTTTCAGAAAAAGAAGCCCTTGCCGCTCAAAATTTTACCCGACTTATTGACCCGACAAATTGTCAACAAATTATTTATTTGAGTGGCATTGTGAACGAAATTGAACTCTCAAAACACCTCGCTTCAAGGCTAAAAGTCGAGGAAATACTGAGGGGGTCGTCTAAACCATTGACCACTTTAAGGGCGGGCATTATAGTAGGGTCGGGGAGTGCTTCATTCGAAATTATAAGAGATATTGTTGAGAAATTACCAGTTATGATTACCCCGAAATGGCTCAACACGCTCTGCCAACCCATCGGTGTACGGAATGTCGTTCAGTTCCTTTCCAAAATAATGTTGCGTGAAGAAACCTACCAAAAAACGTATGATATTGGCGGCCCAGAGGTGTTGAGTTATAAGCAAATGTTGTTGCAATTTGCGGAAGTTCGGAAGCTGAAAAGATGGATTTTTACACTCCCGATTATGACCCCACGACTGTCATCATATTGGCTTTATTTCATCACTTCCACGTCTTACCCATTGGCAGTTAACTTGGTCAACAGCATGAAAATAAATGTTGTTTGCAAACCAAAT
>JAYTMW010000067.1:0-5324 GCA_043728105.1 Saprospiraceae bacterium
AGATTACTCGTAAACTGCTTGTAAATTGCTACATTTTCAGTAATCTAAATACTTTGACAAAGTTTTTTCACTTTGTCAAAGTTCTGGCTAAGTGTTTACCAATTATCTTAATTTAAAGTAAAAATTGACTACTTGATAGTAGTCAAAATCCGAAATAATAAGCTAACTTTGCTTTAAATTAAATAGAAATTATGCGTTATTTTAATACATCGGGTCCGAATATAGTTAGACAGCATTATACACTGATGCGTCCTCAATTGATTTTAGAAGGTTTAGAAAAAATACAAAAAGAGCGTTATTTCACGATTTGGGCACCTCGCCAAACAGGGAAAAGCACTTATTTTAGATTGTTGTCTGATAGGCTTGAAACCGAAGGCTATCGAGCCGCCTATATCAATTTTGAAAATTTTAAAGATGAAAATATAAGCGCATTTCTAAATAGCCTACATTATCATCTTAACCAATTTTGGAAAATTGATTTTACAGGATTGAGTGTAGGTGATACTTTTACTGAAATAGTGAAAATAAATGATAAAAAATTAGTCCTAATCATTGATGAAGTTGAAGGCATCAATCCCGATTTTTTTGGTCAATTTCTTCATTCCATCCGCAATGCTTATCATTCTCGTGAATCTCACGCCTTAAAATCCGTTATTTTGGTCGGCGTAAGTAATATTGTAGGTGTTGTTCAAGACAATGCAAGCCCTTTTAATATTGCTGATAATTTGAATATTCCTTATTTTACCGATGCCGAAACGCTTGAATTGTTGGGTCAACACGAAACAGAAACAAAACAATTATTTGCACCCGAAGTAAAAGCCAAAATCTCGGAAATTACTGCCAATCAACCTGGTTTAGTAAATGGTTTTGCAGCACAATTGGTTGAAACATTACCCACAAAACCCGTCATAGAATATACAGATTACTTGGTCGTCGAAGATTTTTACGTCAGACTTTCCATTGATAAAAATGTCTCAAATATCATCAACAAAGGCAAAAAACACCGAGGCTTTTTAAATCAATTACTTTACACCGAAGCTAGAATACCTTTTCAAATTTATAGAGATCATATTAAAGAACTTTATGTGAATGGCATTATTACTTATGATAGTCAAAATTTTGTAACCTTCCGAGTACCACTCTATCGCAAGTGCCTCTACGAAGCATTTTATCCTTACTTAAATGGTGAACAAGGTCGTATTCAACAAAACATTGACGTAAGCGATTATTTCACATCCGACGGCAAACTTTATATGCCCAAGGTCATCGAAAAATATAAAGAATATGCCCTTAAAAGAGGTTTTCGTTATTTCTTAGAAAAAGACGAAAAAGGGCAAGTCATATCCATCAAAGAAGCCGCTTTGATGTATAGTTTTGAGACTTATATCAACGCATTTCTCGGCGTGGTTGACGGCACATCTTACATCGAAGCCCATACCAATTTGGGGCGAACCGATATGATTATCAACATTAAAGGTGCTGAGGCATTGGTAGAAAGTAAAGTCTATCAAAACATAACACAATTCAATCGTGGCAAAGAACAAGTCGCTTATTACGCCCATCGCATGGGGCTAAATTCAGCTACATATTTGGTTTTCGTCAGCTCAACTGTCACGCATAAAGATGTCATTGAAGCTGTTGATTTTTTTGAAGACAAAAATGTGACTATTACGACTTATTTGATTCCTTATGATTTGGAAACGGATTTTTAGAAGATTCCCCCTCAATATTTCAAAAAAAACACCAAAATACTGAGGGGGTAACTCAAAATTCCACTAATCATCCGAACTCAAAGAACTGGTAGAAGTACCCGTAATATTCACAGTCCCCTTCGATATTTCCGTAAAATAACCATTCACGTACATATTGAGTTGCGTCGCTTTTTTTCCATAAATGGTTTCAAATTCATTATAAATGCGTTTAAAAGTGGCATTATCTAACGTTTTTCCATCCACTTCAATATGATTTTTATCTATTATCACAGTACATTTTTTGTTTAAAGAAATATAGCCCAAATCCTTTAAATTGACGAAAATACTGTTTTTCGCTTTTTCACTTTTATCCTCATTTTTGCTATCTTTTCTTGCTCTTTTATCATCTTCCAATGCCGTTTGTCTGTCAATCATTGCTTGTTTTCTATCTTCGACTGCCGCTAATCTATCCCTTTCAGCTTGTGCTTTTTGTCTATTCATTTCCGCTTTATTTCTTGATTCTTGCAGATTTTGTTGGGCTGCACTATTTCTTGCTTGTGCATCTCTCCTAAGTTTATCAGCTTTTTGCTGCGCTTTTTCAGCATCAGCACGAGACGCACCCGTTCCGTAACTGTAACTATTGCTATTTGATTCAGAAGCATTGTTAGGACAATCACAATCATCGACGAATTTGTCATACCGTTTCTTCAATCTTTGATATTCTCTAATTGTTGACTTCAATTCAGTATCGCTGTACTTAGATTTTATATTGCTTCTAAACTCTTTCAAGTCACTTAAAAGGAGAGCTTGCTTCATTTTTGCTTTGCTATCTTGCTCTTTTTCTTCTAAATTTTCTAAATCTTCTTTCAATTCAGATACTTCATCTTTTAAGTCTTCAACATCTTTTATCTCGCAATCGTCGCAATCGTTGCTGTCATAATGATACGAAATACCGTTTTTCGCATTTTGTGGACAATCCTCACATTCGCCATTTTTCTCAACTGTAATAATTTGAAATCCACCCGTTTTTGGATTAAGCGCATTGTTATATAGAACCAATCCCAAACGGAGCAATTCCTCACCCGTTGCTGTTCGTCCTTCATACGTCACACGATTGCCACTTTTTACAATCAAATCAGCCAAAAGTTTATCATTTTGATAGCATTTCCATACTTTTTCATTGTTTAAATCAAAAACCACGTAGCTAAATCCGTTATCAGCTTTGAAACGAACAGTGTTATATGCGTCTTTTTTATTAGTAGAAAAACGGTTTAATTGTGATGAATTTATATAATTTTTATCATCATTTACAATATTATTAGTCCTACTATTTTGTGGTTGCATTTTATTAAAACTGCCATTTTTGTATAAGTATTTTCCATTAAAATAACCACGAGACTTCATTTCCTCCTCGGTCATCAATTTACCATTTAGATACATTTTTTCACCCACAACTTTTATTTCTTCAATAAATTTTCCACTTGGGTCATAAGATTTTATTATTTGATTCCCTTCACTGTCCTTATCAATCACTGTTTTTTTACCCTTATCATCAATAGTAGTAACAACGCCACCATCAATAAAAGTCTTTGTCACTCGACCATTTTGGGTACTTTCAATGGAAGTTGTACCGTTTTTGCTCGTATTTACGTTACTTTTATTGCCATTGCTTTCAATAGTCGTAATTGTACTACCACCGTCCTCATTTGTTGTGATATTGGTTTTACTCAATAATTTTCCTTCCCGACTAAAATTTTCAGTCACCGTTTTTCCATTTTTATCCACAACTACTTTTGATACATTGCCATTTTTATCCGTTGAGATAATCACTTGACCACCATTATCATCATGTTCAATGACCGTGCGACTACCATCTTTACCTTTGATAAGCATATCGCCATTACCACTTTCACTTAAATCTACATCTGCGCCACCCATTTTATTTAGGTCGAATATTTTAGCTAAATTATCGAGATTAATTTCACCACCATCTTGCTTCAAATTTTCCATAGCTTCGGGTGTGAATATCTGATTTGTAGTAGTTTGTGGTGGCGGCGGTGTAGCCTTCCTCAAAATCTTCTCCGTCAAGTTAGAAAAATTAGGAATATCCTTTTCAGGCACATCTAAACCATTGACTATCAATTGTTTAACTTCACCATTATCTACTTTCAACTTCACTTTTTGAGTGTTGTCTTCGTAGTTATAATCACCCGATTGAGGCAAATTTGAGTACATTGAGTTGCTTGGAATGGTGTCCAAAGCCGAAAATACTGAGGGGCCCCCTTCTGTTGAAATATTAGAATTATCATTTTTCAGATTGCTGCCGAAAGACAAACCAATCATCAAAAAAAGAAGAAGGCAAGTTGCTGAGAGTTTTTCCATGACGTTTGTTTTATTGTTAGGTTGATTTAAAATTCGTTGCATCCGCATCATAAATTGGCTTTTTCTTTGTCCCGCAAAAGCCAACGCAGGGGTCATCGGAAAGTATGCCATCTCTTGAATTGCGACCAACGCACGGGCGTAATTCATCTTATTTTTAATCAAATTAATGGCAATATCGTCACACGCACTCTCACGCTCGTTGCTGATTTGCGCCGACATCCACCACACCGCAGGGTGAAAATAAAACAAGGCTTCTACGACACTTTGGAGGATATTAAACACATAATCGTTGCGCAAAACGTGGGCTAATTCGTGCGCCAAAATGGCCTCCACTTCTTCGGGCGAAAGACGATTAATCACGCCCATCGGAAACAAAATCATGGGCTTCAAAAAACCCACCACCATCGGCGTGCGCACCATCGCAGATTCGACCAATTCAACGCCTTTTTTGAGTCCCGCCCGTTCAGAAAGGTCTTGAATCAAATCCATCCAATATTCATCGGCGGGGAAATTCATGCGGTTTTTCAGATAATAAATGTAGCTCAAACCACCCAATAAACGCAGCATAAAAAGGGCAACGCCCAATACCCAAAACACCAAAATCAAAGGCAGATTTCGATTGAAATAGTCCTTAAATCCTTCAACGCTGATTGCGTTTGTGGGTTGAGGATTGAGAGTTGGTGTAGCTTGCGTAATGAGCGTTTGAGCGAGCGTACTTTCTTGATTTTGAACATCAAAAACACCGCTTTCCAACGCAGGTGTAAACGTCAATTTGCCTTCATCATTGGAGAAATCGAAGTACATACAAAACGTTACTGCCGATGCCGCCAACACGCACGCCAAAGCCACATTTGCCACGATATAGCGTATTTTAGCCGCTTTTTTGCGTAAAAACAACATTAATACGCCAGAAATAAGCGCAATTAAAGTCGCTTGCCAAAGTGAATGAATCACCATCCAACCGAGGGCATAATCTAAATTATCTGAAAAAATCGAAAAATTGGGTTTCATAATTCAGGTTTTTATTCGTTTGATATTTGTTTTTTCCATTTTGATTTTTAATACGAATTAGGCGAATTTTTAACCGAATAAAGCTAATTTAGATTTGTAAAATTCGGTTAAAAATTCGTCTTATTCGTGTTAAATATCTTAATTTAGTAATCAGAATTTGACATGCCATTAAACTCGAAATCATTGTCCGAAACGCTCTCCAAAGTGCCTTTAAAATGCACCGAAAAATCGGTTTTTAAA
>JAYTMW010000068.1:0-1719 GCA_043728105.1 Saprospiraceae bacterium
CTCTCGAATATTGGTCATCAATCTTGAACTGAAATAGCCGCCAAAAATAGTATTCAAAACAAAAAACCCATTAAAATCAGGGTTGTTTCTATTGCCGAATTGTCTGCCGATGCGAATTGCCGTTTGCAAAGTGTCTGCATTTTTCACCTTCACTTTTTGAGGCTTTTGAGTTGAAATACTGAGGGGGCTGTTATTGTCTTTGCGAGGCACGAAGCAATCTACCGTTTTTTGTTGACCTAAATATTGATTCAAGAGTTTCAGAATGGACTCATCCGTTTTTCCGCTCAAAAAAATCAAGCAATTATCCGAAGTAAAATGCTCTTGATGGTGTTTTATCAAATCATCACGAGTCAATGCTCTATAATCATCGGGCGTAGAATTATAGCCATAAGGATGATTTTCACCGAAAATAATCTCCGTTATTTTTCTATAAGCAAGCACATCATTTTTAGACAATTCTACTAACAGCGATTGAATATTATTTTCAGTATAAGTCGTCAATTCCTTTTCAGGAAAAGTCGGCTCTAATAATATTTCGGCTAAAATCGGGGCGAGTTTTGGAAAATGCTTGGTCATACAATATAAGACGATGCCGCCTGTATCCAAATTGACGGGTGTTTGTAAAGTGCCTGCATAAAAATCCACTTGCTCAGCCAATTCAGCAGCATTATAAGATTTCGTTCCTTCGCGAAGCATCCGCGCCGTTGAGCGAGACACGAGCCGCTTATGCTCATGTGGGCGACCTGATAAGAAAACGACTTCAATTTTCATGATTTCCTGCGTGCCTGAGCGCGTTTCGTATATCGGAATGCCATTATCGAGCCGCGATACTGAAGGGTATGGCAAGGTCAATGAAGTGACTTCATGAATGGGTGGCGGCGTTTTTCTATCCAGCTTATCTATCTTTTTCAAATCAATTGTCTATTTTTTTTAAAAGAAAACAAAGGTAACTACTTAGGCGATTGCCTCAGAGAGGCTAAATATCGGTAGAAGAACAAAGGTACATTTTAAATAAAAAATGGACATCATGAATTCAATAGGCTCTTTGAAAGTTTTAGATAAAGCGCGTTTCATCTATTAAAATACTGTTTTTATCTATCATTTCATGTAAGCATTATTGATAAAAGTAAATTCGTGAATTATTATGCTTGAATTTGCTCAAAATGCTTCTTATGTCATTGCGAGGAACGTGACAACTGAGGGGTATATTTTTTGAAAAAATGAAACAAACGATATAATGAACTTTAGCGAAATATTCAAAATCTCTTTAGCTTCTGTCAAAGCAAACTCGTTGAGAACAGTTTTGACACTCCTTATTATAGCTGTCGGCTTGATGGCGTTGGTAGGCATTTTGACGGCACTTGATAGTGTATTATTTTCACTCAATGATAGTTTCAACGATATGGGAACGAATTCTTTTGCTATCGAAAGGAAATCGCAAAATATCAAAGGTAATAGAGGCGGCAGACGCTCCAAAATAGGTGAACCCATTGATTATGACCAAGCCTTTGAATTCAAACAGCGTTTTGAATTTCCTTCAAAAGTGACCCTTTCAATCATGCCAGCGGCTAATGCAACCATACAAAAGCAAGATAAAAAAACCAACCCCAACGTTATAGTTTATGGTATTGACGACAATTATTTGGATGTAAAAGGGCATGAACTTCTTAATGGACGTGGCTTTTCGGATAATGAACTTCAAAGCGGTGCGAACAAAGT
>JAYTMW010000069.1:0-2130 GCA_043728105.1 Saprospiraceae bacterium
TTGCGATTTTCCTTCAAATACTCGATGCCCGCCGTGCTTGTGTAAAACATTTTATCGTTTACGCCCCGTTTAAAAGAGAGCAAAAAATTGTCTTCTTGCACAAATTGCAATTGTTGCCCCGGAATGCGCACATCATACGTGTACCACAATTTCAGTTGATTATATGGAAAACGCATGATTTGATCTTTGCTAAAATTATAGCGCATACCCGCATAACCCTTCCATTTTTCATCCTTAAAACCGTAAGCCGCAAAGCCTTCGAGCATGAGTTTATTGCTGAATTTCAGATTGGTGCGACCACCCAAACGGAGTCGAAAACCTTCAATATCATTGAAACTATAAAAAGTATTTACGGGCCCAATATCAAAGCCGCCAACTGAGTTATAACCCTCAAAAGCTAAGCGGAAAATATTCATTAGTCGCTTAAATGGTTTGAATTTGTTGAGACTATCCACGGTTGTGTAAATCCCTTTTTCAGTTCTTTTTAAAGTATCGTGCCTACTTTCTGTCCAAAAATCTTCATTTTTCTTTAAATAATTGTCGTCTCTCGTGATACCGCCACTGTTTTTAAAAATCGAGTCAGATAGTGGTGTGAAGGCGTATTTTTTATAGGACGTTGTTTTATTCCCCAAAAGTGAGCGAGAACTATCGCCTTCAAAAACACCAAAATCCATAAAAATTTCGTCTTTCGTCAACATCAAAGCACGTGTGGAAGTGCCTAAATACTGAGGGGCCTCCACCCAATCGTATTCTTGCGCCAATTGCAATTCGTTTACCCAATTGAGGTTGATGTCTTTTGGCACACCCACTTCAATTTTGCGCACCGAATAGGTAGAATCCAACGCCACCCACAAATGCCCCATGAACGCCAAATCCGATTTTTGACGGGGCGCAAAATACATGTGAACGATGGGCGTATTGTTGATTAAGGACGTATCTTGAATGTAAAAACGGTAAATATTGGGTGCAATCGGATTCAAAGGGCTGATGAACTGCACGGTCATCAACTCCACGGTATTGTCGTAAAAATTGATGTCTTGATACATGTTTTGGACATAATTTCCGATGCCCTCTGCGTTGATGAATGCACCTAAATTGGTGCTGCGTTCACCTGTGATGTATTCTTTTGAGGCTTTGGGGTCTTTTCGATAGGCTACATCTGATATTTTTTCTTGTAAAAAAAGGGGTAAATTGACCTTGCCGCTTGCTTTATTGGTATCGGCATTTTCAAAAACAAACTTTGCTTTGCGAAACAGAAAATTATTCCGCATTTTGTTCGTGACGTTGTTGATTGAAAATTGGATTTTTTCGTACTTGTTATAGCTGAAATAAGGGATATTTTCCTTTCGATTTTTATCCTTGTTGTCAATCACTTTTTTAATCAATTCGACGGCGGGATTGCCTTTATTTCTATATTTTTCTACTTTAATAACCACTTCTTGTAAGTCATTTGAGCCTTCATCTAACTTAACATTTATGGTATTGGCTTGCCCTGAAACTATGGGAATTATTTGCTGCCTATAACCGACATAAGAAATTTTTATTTTAGAGACATTGCTTTTTGATTCTAAATAAAAATTACCGTCAATATCAGAGGTAACACCGATGGTCGTGCCGTCGAACTGAACGTTGACATAAGGTAAAGGATCTTTGGTTTTTGCGTCAGTCACTTGCCCACGCACAGAGGTCAGTTTTTGAGCGAATGTGTTAAGAGAAAGCAACATCAACAAGCCGACAAAGGCAAATTGAGGTCGTAAAGACGTTTCCATATTGAAACTGTTTAGTACAATCTAAGTTGTCAAGTGATAAAAAATAAACAATCAGGTGTTATTAATTTACGAGTGTTATTAAAAGTTGGATTTTTTTTATCGGTAAAGACCATATCGAATAGACGAATAAGATTCCTCCGTATTGGACATTTTTTATTGTTTTTTTGAAAAAAATGTCCTGTTTTCAATTAGATATTTCATTTACAGACGATTAAAACGGGTGGGACGTTGCGTCATATACTCACCTGAAATTGGTTTTGGGATTTTCTATTTCTTGTCTCAATTGCCTTCATCTTCAGATGGAGGATTGGAATGATTAATTTTTCCTGTTCTTTTTCCCCCATCTGAAGATGGAGGCAAT
>JAYTMW010000070.1:0-5218 GCA_043728105.1 Saprospiraceae bacterium
TACAAAAGTAAAAACGGATGCTAAAATTGGGTTTATGGATTATGATTGGAGTTTGAATGAATGATTAAGATTTTAGGATTCTCTAAAAATGGGTTTAAGCTACAACGGCTTAAACCCTTTTTATTTTTACAATATATTTCTATTTAATCCGTCTATATCCTCAAACCTTCCGACCTTAAAACCGTTATATCTTTTAGAAAAAATCACCTACTATATATGTGTTTCAGTTCCATGCCAAAAACAAATAAACAAGTCGCAAACAACGTGCTTCAAATTGCCGATTTTAGCCTATCTTTTCATCACAGCATCTTAGATATTGCGGATGAGTTCCCCCCTCAGTATGACACGTTTTTGGAGGTCGAATTTTTGTCTTCTTTGGAGGAAAAACCGCCTTTGGGCTATACTTTTTGTTATGTTTTAATCAAAAAACAAGATAAAGTAATCGGTTTTTTCCCTTTTCAAATCAAACATTTTAAGGCAAGTGAAAGTCTTAATTTCAATCCGAAACAGAACGCAGTATCTTTGTTTTTGAAGCGTAAATTGGCTCAAATTGTCGAATTTAAAACCCTAATTGTAGGCAGTTTGCTATTGACGGGTGAGCATAGTTTTTATTTTGAACAAGGTATTTTAATAGAAGAAAAAGAAAAATTAATCCACGCAAGCATTGGTTTTGCTATTGAAAATTTGGGTAAAAAAGGTATCAATATTCAATCTATTTTTGTCAAAGATTTCTATGCTGAACAAAATTATTTGAATATTGAAGGATATAATCAATTTCAAGTTGAGCCACATTTTATCTTCACATCTCAACCGAGTTGGACAAAATTTGAGGACTATTTAGAGGCTTTGGCTTCAAAATATCGGGTACGGGCAAAGCGGGCTTTTAAGAAACTGGCAGGTTTAGAACTGAAAGAATTTAACGAAGAACGCATCATCGCTAATCAATTGAAAATCAATGAGTTATATCAAAATATTCGCACTAAATCTTCTTTTAATTTGGTTGATTTGAATGAAGAACATTTCTTAAAATTGAAGCAAAACATGGGCGACGCTTTTCATCTTTTTGGTTATTTTAAAGAAGAAAAACTTATCGGCTTTTTTACGCTAATTGAAACGCATACCGCCTTAGAAGCGCACTATTTGGGCTACGATGAATCCGAAAATACGGAACATCAATTGTATTTAAATATGCTGTTTGAAATGGTGCGTTTTGGCGTGGACAATCAGTTTAAACAAATCAATTTTGGACGCACGGCACATGAGATAAAAAGCTCAATTGGTGCGGAAGGACACGAGATGTATTTGTATATGAAACACAAAAATTATTTCATCAATAAATCACTGCCTTATTTGTTGAAATTTTTGAGTCCACGGGAGGCTTGGGTGGCTCGGCAGCCTTTTAAATTGGGTGAGGAAGCATAATTTTTTGACTTTGATTCCGTATCATAGTTGTGTGGTTTTATTAGAAATGTTAATAAAATCAACCTCAATCAGTTTATTAGAAGATAAAAAACGTGCATTCATCTATAATTTTGATGGAGTCATTCTGTTTTCACTATTTTTACTCAAAATACTGAGGGGGTAGGGGATACGTCTGAATTGTGAAAACTCAAATTTAAGGCTTTTTTAAATAATAGAGCTTTTGACTTAATTTTATCGGACAATTTATCTGTAAAAATATTGCATTTTAAATAAATCAATGAGCCATGTATGTTTTAAAAGAAAGTTTTGTTCAGGCTTACAGTCAATTGGTTGCCAATAAATTAAGGAGTTTCCTCTCTTTATTGGGCATCATGATTGGCATTTTTTGCATCATTGCGGTAAAAAGTGCGGTGGATTCTTTGGAAGATAACGTAAGAAGTAGCTTCGACAAACTCGGAAATGACGTTATATATGTGACGAAAATGCCGTGGAATGAGAATCCCGACGACAATTACTATAAATATGCCCGCCGACCAAATCCTGGTTATAAGGAATATAAAGCCCTTTCCGAAAACATGCGTTTGGCCAAAATGGTCACTTATTCTATGTTTGTTGGCATGAAAACCATTAAATATCAAAATAATAGTGTTGAAAGATGCTTTGCCGTGGCCATCACGGAAGAATATGAGCGTTTTCACAAACTCGAATTTGAACAAGGTCGTTATTTTTCGCAAAATGAATATCAATTGGGGCTAAATCGGATTGTGATTGGTCATAAAATTTGCAAAGAACTTTTTGGTGACGTTGACCCCATCGGGCGTGAAGTAAAGATGTTTGGCAAAGATGTGGTCGTAGTCGGCGTGTTAAAAAAATCAGGTAAAAGCTTGATTAATTTCTATGATTTTGATAATGCTGTCATGATTGGTTTTGAATATGCTCGTTCGGTTGTTAATGTTAAGCCCAACAATCCGTGGTCAGGCAATGTTCAGGTGAAAGCGGCGGATGGCGTGAGCGAAAAGATGTTAAAAGACGATGTTACCGTAAATGTTCGCAAGTCTCACTATCTTAAACCACGTGAAAAAGACGATTTCTCGATGAATTCAATGACGATGTTTGCGGACGAAATCAATGGTTTTTTCGCTGCTTTAAACATGGCTGGCTTGGTAATTGGTATTTTTGCACTTTTGGTCGGCATTTTTAGTGTGGCGAATATCATGTTCGTTTCGGTAAAAGAGCGTACAAGTATCATTGGTATTAAGAAGGCTTTGGGGGCAAAAAAATGGGTTATTTTGTTAGAGTTTTTGATCGAATCTGTTTTGCTGTGCTTAATTGGTGGCGTGATGGGTTTAATTTTGGTTTGGTTGACGCTAAAAGGTTTGACTGCCATCAGCGATTTTGAGATGTACGTTTCACCCAGAAATATGATTATTACGCTTCTTTTGGCCATCGTGGCAGGCATCGTTTCGGGTTTTATTCCTGCTTGGCAAGCGGCAAAAATGGATCCAGTTGAGGCTATTAGGAGCTAAAATACTGAGGGGGTCTGAGATAAATCTTTTTCAAATTTTAATATCAACGACTTAAAAATTCCAAAAGGGCTAAAACCTTTTGGATTTTTTTTTCTGTTTCATTCCTTAAACATAAAAAAGTATATTTGCCCGTCAATTATTTATTTAACAAAATCATACTTTATGAAAAAAATACTCCCTGTTTTAGTGGTTCTTGCCGTGGCCGCAGGAGGTGCGTACATGTACTTCTTCAAACAAAATGTACCCGATACACTCAATACTGAATTTGTAAAAATCCCGACTGGTTCGACCGTTTCAGACCTCGTGAAACAGCTAAATACTGAGGGGTTCGTCACCGATGAAACAAATTTTAATCAGTGGGCTTCATGGCTTAAATTTAAAAATGCTCGGTCTGGACGTTTCAAAATCAAGGCAGGGTGGAGTAGTTACGACTTGATAAAACACCTTCAAAGAGGCGAACAAGCACCCGTTAAAGTGGTGTTGAATAATGAAAGGACTCCTGCCCAAGTGGCGGGCAAGATTTCGAAAGTTCTGGAATCTGATTCTCTGACTTTTATCAATACGTTTTTAGACGAAGCTTATTTGGATTCTTTGGGGTATAAAAAAGAGACTTTAATGTGCCTCATGTTACCAAACACGTATGATTTATTTTGGAACACAACGCCTAAAAAATTTATTGAAAGAATGTTGAAAGAGCATAAACGTTTTTGGACGGAAGAGCGCACTGCCAAAGCAAAGGCCTTAAAAATGAATCCTGATGAAGCTGTTACTATGGCTTCAATCGTAGAAGGCGAGAGCAATCAAGTGGATGAACGTCCTCGTGTGGCGGGTGCATATCTCAATCGTTTGATGCAAAATATCAAACTTCAAGCTGATCCTACCGTTCAATTTGCACTGATGGAATCTGAAAAAACGCCCTCTTTCCGTCGTCTTTTGAACAGAGATTATCTGTTTCAGCATCCTTACAATACGTATATTCACGATGGATTACCGCCTGGCCCTATTTGTATGCCCACTATGGCAACCATTGATGCTGTGTTGAACCCCGAAAAACATGATTACATTTATTTCTGCGCAAAACCCGATTTGTCGGGCTATCACAATTATGCGGTTACTTTTGAGCAGCATTTGCAAAATGTGAAGATTTATACGACTTGGCTGGCGCAACAGAGGAATAGGTGATTTGTGATTTAGTGATTAAGTGATTTGTGATTTGTGTGATTGGGTGATCAATCACAAATCACTCAATCACTAATCACTTAATCACCAATCACCAATCACTCAGACAATTGAACGACTAAAGTGGCTTTTTCTTTACTCAAAATTTTATCAATGCGAACAAAACGCACATAGCCGTCTTGTTCCAAACGAGTAGATTCCGATAATTTTATTTTGTCTTTAATGTTGTGCATGGCTTTTGCCCAAAAACCAAAACTCATTAAACGGGGAGAGATTTTGGCAAAATCATCGAAAAATTTGATGGAAAGCAATTTCCAATCATCATCCGTGGCATCTTTGAAGTCACCCGCCAAGATGTAGGTAAATTGTTGAACTGCTTTATCGCAACCGCTTTGCTCTATTTCGACGAAAAGCTTGTTGTCAAAAGCGACCATTTCAACGCCAACGCCTTCTTTCATTTGAAAAAAATGCTTCTTCACAGTTGGCATCTTTTCATCAAAAATGGCTTCTGATTTGCCATAACGACATTTTTTTTCCTTTGCTTTGCAAGCAATAAGGATGAAAGATAAAAGTAGGGTTGAGGTTAAGAGAATTAACCCTTTTTGGGTTGATAATTGTAGTTTCATAAATTGTAATGTAATTTTCTCTGCAAGTCTTAGTTAAAAAAAGTTGCTAAGGTCTTTTCATACCCTCGCAACGTTATAAATCAAGCCCAAAATTAATTCAATATTTAAAAAAACGACATCATTTTATAATATTAACAAATTTTTTGGATTTATTTATCTTTTGTCTAACATGCCCATCGCCATCATTTCTTTCATCGTTTTTTGCATTCCCTCAGTCGAACCATCCAAAAAGATTACATTTCCTTTGCCCTGTTCCGCAAAATTTTTGATGGCCTCTGTCCACATCGCAAACATCAAAATGGATGAATCGAGCTTGGCATCTTCCATTTCTTTGGCGGCTTCTGCCATACCTCTTGCCACTTCTTGACGGAACAATGCCACGCCTTGACCCCTCAGTTGAGCGGCTATTTTTTCCGCTTCGGCGGCTATTTTTATGGCATTTCCTTCTGCTTCGGCTACTTTAGT
>JAYTMW010000071.1:0-5481 GCA_043728105.1 Saprospiraceae bacterium
GACCATAAAAAAGCGGGTTTTGACCCTATTTTTGATATGAACGTAACGAAATATAGCGAAAACGTTCAGTTTGTGCAGCGCATTAAACTCACTGGTGCATCGGCTCAGATTGGTGGCAGCGTGGAGTTTATGTCATGCGATAGTGAGAAATGCTTGCCGCCAAGCGATGAAGAATTTACGTTCAATGTGAGTAGTGGTGCGGGTACGTCACGAGGGGCAGTCACGCCGCCTACGTATATACCTCCGCCACCTGCCAACCCGCAAGCGACTCCACAGCCTGCCCATCCGTCAGGTGGGTATCCGAAGCCAAATGTGCCTACAAAACCCAATCAAACGGGTGTAGCTTCTAAGGCAGCACCCCAACCTAAGCCTACCGTTTTACCCGTGCCAGTCCCTAAAATTGGAGAGACTGAAAAGCCAACAATTGTAGAAAGTACCCCCCTCAGTATTTCCAAGCCTTCGGGCATAAAAGACCCTGTAAAGTGGGCATTTGAATCAAAAAAAATAAGTGATACCGAATATGACATCGTGGCAAAGGCGACGATTGAAAGCGGTTGGCATATATATTCTCAATTTTTGAAGGGAGAAGGGCCGATTCCAACGACTTTGACGGTTGAAAATAGTGAAAAAGTAGGCGATGCAAAAGAAGAAAGCCCTAAAAAAAGGGAACACAATGACCCGAATTTTGACAACATGAAAGTCGTTGATTTTGAAGAATCCGCTACTTTCACGCAGCGCATTAAGGTCAAAAATGCTTCTGAAAAAATAAAAGGAAGCATTGGTTTCATGGCTTGCACCGATGCTCAATGTTTACCGCCGAATGATATTCTTTTCAGTATCAATCTTTTGACTGGAAAAAATGAGGTAGTAAGCGCAGAATCGAGCAACCCAACGCTGCCACAAAGCCAAAATACTGAGGGGGCCGCTTTGCTCACACCTTCACAGTTCAATTTTGACAAAGCCGAGATAAAAAGTAGTTGCGACACCACCAAAACGGAAACAGCGGATTACTCAAACCTTTGGTGGGTTTTTCTACAAGGTCTGTTAGGTGGATTTGTAGCTATCTTAATGCCTTGCATTTTTCCGTTGATTCCGATGACGGTGGCTTATTTCACGAAAGGCACAAAAGATAGAGCCACGGGCATCCGCCACGCAATTATTTATGGTCTTTCGATTGTGGTGATTTATGTGGGTTTGGGCTTGTTCATCAGCACCGTTTTTGGGTCGGATGCTTTGAACCGTTTTGCGTCAAATGCGTGGGTAAACATCGCTTTTGGGGTACTTTTCCTTGTTTTTGCCATCTCTTTCTTCGGATATTTTGAAATTGCGTTGCCCAGTAGTTGGACGAATAAGGCGGATGCAGCTTCGCAAAAAGGCGGTTTGGCGGGCATTTTTTTTATGGCTTTTACACTTGCGCTCGTGTCGTTTTCATGCACGGGGCCCATCATTGGTAACTTGTTGGTGCAGTCGGCGGGTGGCAATTCGTTGGCCCCTGCGGTCGGGATGTTGGGTTTTGGGATGGCATTGGGCTTACCATTTACCTTATTTGCGGCGTTTCCAGCGTGGCTCAAAACCTTGCCTAAATCGGGTGGTTGGATGGACGATGTGAAAATTACTCTGGGCTTTGTGGAAATCGCTTTGGCGTTCAAGTTTTTCTCAAACGCTGACCTTGCTAAAAATTGGAAACTATTACCCTACGAAGGTTTTTTAATAATTTGGATGCTTTGCGCTTTGGGTTTGATACTCTATTACGTGGGTATTTTCAAAGTGCATGGGCATAAAAGTGCCATTAAAAGCACGGCGGTAAAAGGTGGTTTGGTGGCTCTTTGTTTGATGATTTTCACGTATTGCGGTTTGGGTTTTCAATACAGCACCATTACCCATACTTTCAAAACGCCGCCCGCCATGAGTGGCATCGTGCCGCCTGCGGGATACAGCTATATTTATCCGTCGGAATGTCCTCTGAACATCAATTGTTTCCACGATTTGAACGAAGGAGTGGCTTACGCAAAATCCGTAAATAAGCCCATTTTGCTTGATTTTACGGGTTATAGCTGCGCAAATTGTCGTAAAATGGAGAATTATGTGTGGCCAGAACCAGGCGTGCGGGAATTGATTGAACAGAAATACGTCCTCATTTCGCTCTACGTGGATGACCCCAAAGAGCTAAAAGCACCCTATCAAACCTACGTTTCTGACTACGATAACAGAACCAAAAAAGATTACGGCGACATGTGGGCAGAGCTTCAAGCCCGTCATTTCGACCAAAATACGCAGCCTTATTATGTCTTAATGTCGCCCGATAAAAAGGTTTTGAACAACCCAAAAGGCACGACTTTGGACGTGAAAGAATATAAAGATTTTTTGCAATGTGGTATTGATAGATTTAATAGCAATAAACAGCTTTTGGGACAGAAATAATCTACACTTAGAAGTATAAAATGAATTTTAACGATGCCATTGCTTGAAGCGGTGGCATCGTTTTTTCTGAAAGGGGGCCCCTCAGTATTTTGAGGTTTTCATAGTTAGATATTTTTTTTAAGAAAAACGAAGAGGTAATTTCCGCCCAGCTTCGATTTAACATGGTGAATAATTGGATGGTTTTGGGTTTGTAGCTTATGGATTTATCCGACCTGTGCGATTAAACGAGTTAGGCAACATCTACCATCTTGAAACCACCGATTTCAATCGGTGGGTAAGAATATGCTCGACCGACATCTATCTTCTTTTCAAAAATATCACATCTAAGCGTGAAGGATGTGATGTTTTTGAAAAGAAGATAGATGTGTTTTGTGGTAATTCCTTACCCACCGATTAAAATCGGTGGTTTCAAGATGATAGATGTTGCCGAGGACGTTTAATCGCACAGGTCGGATTTATCTGTCGAAATATTTAGTTGTGCATTTCGACGGATAAATCCGTCTCGACGGGTTCGGATAAATCCGTAAGCTACAAACCCAAAACCATCCAATTATTCACCATGTTAAATCGAAGCTGGGCGGAAATTACCTCTTCGTTTTTCTTAAAAAAAATATCTATATCTGCCGCAGGCAGGTTGTGGGGACTGTTTAGCGTGAACCATTTTATGAAGCAATGTACCCCCTCAGTATTTTTTGAATAAAAAATTAATAATATATAAAATGCTGATTATCAATTAGTTACCGCTTTTTTCGCCGCCATTTTCGCATATTCTCGGTTCACAATAATAACGCCTACCATGATAACAACCATTGATAAAACCATGATGGGTGTTAAATGGTCGTTGGCAAATAGCCAACCAACGATGACCGCTACGACGGTGTTTACGTACATGTGTATTGACACACGGGCGGGCTCCATGTAATCGAGAACATAGACGAAGCACGAGTAGCCAATCAACGAACCAAAAACGACCAAATAGAGCAAAACACCCCAAAATTCGAGGGGCAACTGGGTGAGGTTTGGCAAAGGTTCGGTGGCTAAACTTAGGAGCATATTGATTGCGCCACCTATCAACATTTGTAGCCCCGTGCGCAGATAAATATTGACATCAACGGGGTATTTTTTGATGAAAATAGAGCCCAATGCCCAAAATAAGTTTGCTAAAATGGTGAGGACAACGCCCAACATGAACCCTTCTTTGACATTTTCAGGGTTATCCGTTTTGGTTAAAAAATAGATACCGACAATTGAGATTATCAGACCTACAAAAATGGTGGGTGTTGCTCGGAAGCCTTTAAAAAAAATAAAACTCAAAAAAGTAATGTACAGAGGGGCTAAGGCACTCAAAACACCCGCCAGACTACTCGTAATGTAGAGTTCTGCCCACGAAACCAAGGCATTTCCGCCCGTAATCATACAAATGCCCGCAATGCTCAATCTCGCAAGATCTTTCCAAGAAGGTATTTTATGTCCTTTTAAAAGAAAAAATATTGTAAAAATGCCGCCCGCCAAAAGATGCCGCAACGCTGAAAAAAAGAACGGTGGAAGATATTTTACAGCGATGCTGATGCCCAAGTAAGTAGTTCCCCACACGAAACAAAGCACGCCGAAAAGAATCCAAACCAGAATGGGCAATTTTTTAGAACTCATATTTTTATGGTTAAGATGGGTATTGTACCCATGTTATGTATTTACTCACTGTTTTGCCTTCGGCAAAAGGCGTGTTTGAAAGGGGTTTTTTTCGGATTGATTGTATTTTTTTAGAGAAAAATTTTCAATTTTTCTCTAAAAAAATACAATCAATCCATTTAGTCCTTTTTCAATTTTAGAGTGCCTAAGTAGAGCTAAGTAATTACAAAAAATTAGTTTTGAAATGCCCCCTCAGTATTTTACGTAAAATTTTATAAAAAAGTGGAATTTTGCGCAAATGTAGGTTTTTTACCCGCAAGGATTTAGTTTTGCACGATATTAAAAAAGCATTGATTGATTCAATTTTTGATCTAAATTCCAAATTATGATTATTGACCATTTGCCGGGGCGGACAATCACGCTGAACAATGAGGAGCATTTGTTTTTCAGTGGCACTTCCTATTTGGGGATGGGGCATCAACCGCAGTTTCGAGAGGCTTTAATGGAAGGGATTGCGCAGTATGGAACGGTCTTTTCGGCTTCGAGAAATAATAATTTGAAGTTGAAAATTTATGAAGAGGCGGAAGATTTCTTAGCGCAATGGACGGGTGCAGAGGCTGCCTTGACGGTTACATCGGGTTTGTTGGCGGGTCAAATTGCGGTGCAAAGTATTGATAATCAACGTTTTATATATGCGACTTCCGTGCATCCTGCAATCTGGCGAGAGACACCCCCTCAGTATTTTTTCAAAAATTATCAAGATTTTGCCCAAAGAATTATTGATGTTATTGAAGATAAAAAAAATAACCCTGTTGTCGTTTGCACCAACACAATTGACCCTTTGCGTTGCGAAGTTTATGATTTTTCGTGGTTGGCACAACTGCCTCAAAATCAAGATATTACGTTGGTTTTTGATGATTCGCACGGTATCGGCATCACGGGTAATGAGGGTGCAGGTTTTTTGTCGAGACCTGATATAAAGCCTTTGATTGAAAAAGTAAAAAGTATGCCACGGGTCAAAATTATCGTCATTGCATCTTTGGCGAAGGCATTGGGTATTCCAGGCGGGGTTATTTTATCGGATAAAAAAACAATAGATACCATTCGTAGAAATCCACTTTTTGTGGGTGCTTCTCCAATTGTGCCTGCCTATCTTTTTGCTTTTTTGAAGGCTCAAAATGTGTATCAACAAGCCCGAGAGCAAGTTTTTTTCAATATAAATTTGTATAAAAATTTGATTCAAAAAAGTCTTAAAAAAAGGGAAAATACTGAGGGGGTACTTTTGAAAACTTATGGTAATTATCCTGTATCTTTTGTATTCGACAATAGTTTATACGATTTTTTATTAAAGCATAAAGTATTGATTTCCAGCTTTTCATATCCAAAACCATCAGATTTGCCTATCACCCGCATCATCATCAGCGCATTACA
>JAYTMW010000072.1:0-4658 GCA_043728105.1 Saprospiraceae bacterium
AAATATATCCCATCTTTTCCTATTTTTACAAAACCAAATCCTTTTTTATCCAAATTATAAATCAAAAAAATATGACCACCACCCACCACCGTGCCTGCAACCTCTGCGAAGCCATTTGCGGCTTGACCATAGAAGTCGAAAATGGAAAAATTATGCACATCGAGGGCGACAAAAATGACCCCCTCAGTAAAGGGCATATTTGTCCAAAAGCATTCGCTTTGAAAGACATCCATGAAGACCCAAACAGGTTGAAATACCCGATGAAACGCACGGCGGAAGGTTGGCAACAAATCAGTTGGGCAGCCGCTTTTGACGAAATCGAAAGCAAAATGAAGGCAATTCAAAGCCAATATGGCACAAATGCGGTAGGCATTTATCACGGTAATCCTTCGATTCACAACCTCGGCACCATGACCAATACGGCGGGGCTTATCAAATCTTTTAAGACAAAAAATAATTTTAGTGCCACTTCCACCGACCAATTGCCGCACCATTTTGCGTCGTGGTTGATGTTTGGGCATCCCTTGCTTTTGCCCGTGCCTGACATTTCTCGAACTGATTTTATGCTCATTATTGGCGGCAATCCGTTGGCATCCAACGGCAGCATGATGACTTCTCCCAACGTTGCGGGGCATCTTAAAAATATTCAAAAACGAGGCGGAAAAGTCGTCGTCATTGACCCTCGAAAAACGGAGACGGCAGAGAAAGCTGATGTGCATCATTTCATCAAGCCAGGCAGCGATGCCTTGTTGCTTTTGAGCTTAATTCACGTATTATTCAAGGAAAACAAGGTAAATTTAGGTAAAAACAGTGCATATACTGAGGGGGTCGAGATTTTACGCCAAGCATCGGCAGATTTTTCACCCGAAAAAACAGCCTTCCAAACAGGCATTTCAGCCGAAAATATCCGTCAATTAGCACTTGATTTTGCGGATGCAAAATCTGCCATTTGCTATGGTCGAGTGGGCGTTTCGACGCAGGCTTTTGGGGGCTTGTGTCAATGGTTGATAAACTGTATCAATATTTTGACCAATAATTTTGATAAAGAAGGCGGCGTAATGTTCGCAAAACCCGCCATTGATATTTTGTTGGGTGCGCAGCCACGAAACATCTTTGGACGTTGGAAAAGTCGGGTGCGTGGGCTGAACGAATTCATGGGCGAGCTGTCCGTTTCCGTGATGGCAGAAGAAATTTTGACCGAGGGCGAAGGGCAAATCCGTGCCATGATTACGAATTGTGGCAACCCAATCCTCTCCACACCAAACGGCGAACAATTGGACAAGGCTTTTGAACAATTGGACTTCATGGTCGCCATTGATATTTATTTGAATGAAACGACTCGACATGCGCACATCATACTGCCGCCAACCACGGGTGTAGAAAATTCGCATTACGATATTACGTTTAATATTTTATCGGTCAGAAATACAGCAAAGTATTCGCCACCAATGGTAGAGAAGCCCGAAGGCATGAAATATGATTGGGAAATCATGCAAGAACTCACGCACCGCATGGTTGGCGAAGGTGCGTTTGAGGCTCGTGCGCCCGAAAAATTGTTGGATAAAGGCTTGCAGTATGGCCCATATCAAATGCGCTTGCAAGACTTGATTGACCAGCCAAGCGGCGTTGATTTGGGTGATTTGCAACCTTGTATGCCAGAGCGTTTGATTCATGCGGATAAAAAAATTCAATTGGCTCCCGACATTTTGGTGCATGATATCGAGCGACTGAAAAAGTTAATTCAAGAGGCCCCTCAGTATTTTGGACATAATTTTCAATTGATAGGTCGTCGTAATCTTCGTGACAATAATTCATGGTTGCACAACTCCGCAAAGCTGATGCGTGGACACAATCGCTGTACTTTGATGCTGCATCCCGAAGATGCCGTTGCGCTTGGGGTTGTGGATAAAACGCTTGTAAAAGTCTCGTCTCGGGTGGGTAGCGTGGAGGTTTTGGCAGAAATAACGGACAATATGATGCGTGGTGTCGTGAGCCTTCCGCATGGTTACGGACACGCACGTAAGGGCATTAATTTGGAAGTTGCCGAACAGTTTGCGGGGGTGAGTGTCAACGATTTGACGGATGAATTGGTGTTGGATGATTTGACGGGGAATGTGGCATTTAGTAATGTGATGGTGCGGATTGAAAAAGCTGAATTGTAGCGGCTGACCTGCCTACCACAGGCAGGTTTATCTGCCGATTCATAGCAACTTGCGTCAAGTTTTAAACCTGTCTGCCGACAGGCAGGCTCTGTCCATTACCCACAACTTCGGTTCACTTCATAGTTCCGTAGGAACGGTTCATATTGTAGCCGTGGATTTCAATCCACGGTAAAGTAAGCAACGATAATTAATTGAGTTCCGTAGGAACGGTTCATATAATCTATTTTACATGAGCCGTTCCTACGGAACTCTTAAAAAACGGCATTGTTATAAACCGTGGATTGAAATCCACGGCTACAATATGAACCGTTCCTACGGAACTATGAAGTAAACCGAAGTTGTGGGTAATGGACAGACAGGTAGGCTTGACGCAAGTTATTACACGAAATTATATCTAAAAATCTATCGCCTACGCAAAACACCCAAGCCTAAACCCACACTCACAAAAAGGGGGTTTTCTAAAGTAAATCCCACTCGATAATCTATGATGCCTACTTTGGATACTTTATTTGCGTAACCCAATTCCAATAAACGGAAGCCTTTCAAGGAGTTATCAACAGTCAAAATAGGACTTATCCACAGCCCTGTAAACACTTTGTGGATAAACACCTTGCAATTGAGTTTTAGATAAAGGTTTTCTTTGGAAGGCTCTTGATAAACAGGCACGTCAGTATTGAACTCCAATTTGAAATGACTCCCCGCCGATGCCCCAACCGAAAAATGTCGCAAAAGATTGATTTCCGCTTTCACGCCCACGTGAGGCATGAGCGAAAGCACCCACGGATTGTCGGCGTATATGAGTGTGAAAACATCTACGCCATAGTGCAAATAATGTGGGTTGGTTGATGCGGATTTGGGTAAATTTCCGCCAAAATCAGGGCAGTTGATTTGGTTGAAAATGGTGTATGGCAAAAGGAGTATGAGTATTAAAAAGTGTTTCATGTTTTAAGGTTTTTGAGCAATTTTATTACTAAAAAGCTGAAAATACTGAGGGGGTCATTTTTTCATCAAGTCCATTAAAGTTTCGCTCGAGAGTTTGATTGAAGTGCCTTCTAATTGATTAAAATTCAACTTTTTTACGTTTACTCGACCTAAATCCAATTCTGCACCATCACTTAATTGAGCGTTTACTGTTTGGAATGAATTGTCGTTAAGCCATAAAAAATTTGAAAACCCGTTAATGTTAACATTTAATAAATCGGTGTTAACAGTGTCTCTTGATACATCAATTTGCGATTTTCCCCAAAGAAATACGTTAAATACTTTTTGATTTAACCTTTCTATTTCCAAATAAGAATCAATACATGTAACAGATAATAAATCTGACGCATTAATATGAATGTTATCAACATCACTTGATTGAATTTCTTCATATTTTGTTTCAATTTTAATGACTAAAGTATCATTCAAAATTTCAACTTTCACGCCTTCAATACTATTATGTTGGGAAGATTTAAACGCATCAGAATAGAGTAGCGAAAAAGAATTATTTTGCTCCACAATAATTCTACCAATAGCCCGACCGTTTTCAATTTTTAAATGTTTGAAAGGCTTATCAGACAAGGTTAAATAATTGGCGTATTTATTTTTTTTTATTTTAGGCAAATTAAGAAATTTGATGTACTCCGTTTTTAAAATAAAGTTAGAAGCAAAAAGGCTTAAAATAATTAATAAAAAAGTGATAAGTAGGAGCTTTGTACTCCACTTCGTCTTAAATTCGTTGATGAAAATATGTATGAATTTCATGTCGTTTTTTTTTACATGGATTAAAGGATTATTCAATTCATTCTGATTTTAATTCTATTCATTCTAATTTTAAGTAACGAGTAATAATAAATAGGTCATTTTTTTTGAAACACATAGGCACATAGGACACATAGTTAAATCTGTAATTAATTGATTTTCAATTAGTTATGAAAAAATCTATGTGTCCTATGTGCCTATGTGTTAAAAAAAAACTTCAATTTAACCATGTTATTATTCGTTACTAATTCCATTTATTCTAATTAAAATTCTATTCATTCTGATCCAAAATTTTCAGAAATAAACCTCAAATACTGAGGGGGTATCTCGGAAATATCAATTTTTAATAAATAAAGATTTCGGAAAAAAACGGGTAGTTCATTTTGCAAAAATTGCGCTCGTCGGAAAGCGATTATTTTCTCTTCGGCTTCGGGTTCGACGTAAAAACCCATGCCTCGGCGGTTGGCTATTATCTCTTGTTGTTGTAAAAAATCATAAGCTCGTTGCACGGTATTTGGGTTCACCTCCAACGCCACCGCTAAGTCTCGGATACTCAAAATCTTATCGCCTACAAGCCACTTTTTGAGGAGTATTTGCTCAAAAACGTACTCGGCAATTTGTAGGTATATGGCTTGTTTTTCTCTAAATTCCATGATTCATTTAATGATGAATTATGAATGATAAATTTTGAATAAATCATTGATAATCAATTAGTTACATTTATTTTTATTTTAGGAAAATTTAATATTTTAC
>JAYTMW010000073.1:0-7165 GCA_043728105.1 Saprospiraceae bacterium
GTTAAAAACAATGTTTTACGATGTAAAGAACAATTAACAAAAGCCATTGCCGCATCTCCAGAATTAAAAACATTTGTGAAAAGAACGAGATTATTTGAAGGCTTTTTCAATAAAGAAAATGAAGATTGATTGGATTACCCATTACTTAATCTATCATTCAAAAACAAAAAATCATGAATCAAGAAGAATTACTACATAAAATAGACCTTTTTCTCTGGAAGCTACTACCCGCTTCTGAGCAACAGGCATTTGAAGCCGAAATACAACAAAACCCTTCTTTGCAGGAAACGGTGGCACAAAGAAAATTAGAAAATGAAGTCATCAAGCAAATGCGGCGCAACGATTTGGACGATAAGGTAAAAGGATGGTTGGAAGACGTGGATTTCGATAAAGTTATACCCATTGCTTTGGGAGAAGTAGAGCAAGAAGACATCAAAAAAAAACCATTGATAATTCAAAAAAACAATAGTCGTAAAATGCCTTCTCGTTTGTGGGTGTGGGGCGTGGCGGCGAGTATTGTGCTTTTAGTGGCGGCAGGTTGGTGGTGGCATAAATCCAATTATAATCGTTCCGAAGTTTTAAAACCGCTTTTTGCAGCCTCTGGAAATTTGGAAATTACGCCCATAAAAGGTAGAGCTGGTGGCAATGGAGAATATGAACCAAGTATTGATTCTGTAAATTACTATTTCAATCAGAACCAATTTGATTCAGCGATTGCCGCTTATGAGTATTTTTTAGGTGATACTGAACTATTGGCTATCAATAAAGAAGCAAAACAAAAGGCAGAATGGCAATTAGTGTTGACCTATTTGGCACAAAATAACCCCAAGTATGTTGCTCAATTAGATGTTATAGTAAGCGATAACAGTCATCTTTTTCACCAAAACGCCTTGAATTTGAAACAAAAAACCAATAGTTTTTGGTGGAAATTAGCCAATTGAACAATCTGTATTTATACAAAAACCATGATTTTAATCAAACTAAGTTATGCAAAAACCAAAATATTAAAGCCTTCGTTTCTCGTTTGCTTATTGTTGGCTTGTTCAATACTGAGGGGCCAAGGTATCGTCATGGATTCTTTGTACTTGGACTCAATACCTGTTTTGCCGCTTTACGATGGTGTAAAAAATTTGTCTTTGCCAAACAATTACTCTTTAAAACAATACTGCCCTACCCCACTCGACCAAAAATCTACGCAGTTTTGTACGGCCTATGCTTTCGGCTATGCTGCTTTCACCATTGAAAAGCAAATACCCAAAGCCGTAAGGTCTCAAAAAGCCTATTCCGCCGCTTTTCTGTTTAACAAGCATCATCTCTCTATGAATTATGGTATTGACCCTTTCAAAGTTCTACAATTTATGAAAGATTCGGGTGTATGTTCCGTTCAAAAATTTAGTAATGCTTTAGATAATGCCGAGAGATTAGTGCCATTGGTAGCCAAATTGGAGGCCAAGCGTCCTGAAAATAGAATTAAAGCAATTTATGCTTTTGATGGCCCCAATATATACCAACAAATTAAAAAACATATATCCCAAAAGCACCCTGTTGTGGTGGTAGTTAAAACAGAACGTCTTTTTCGTACGATACATGCTGGAAAATCTCGTTGGTATCCTAAAACCTTGGACGGTCAACTTCACGCAATGGTTGTGATTGGCTACGATGATAACAAACAAGTATTTGAGTTGATGAATAGCTTCGACACGACATGGGGAAATAAAGGATTTATAGACATTGGTTACAGCGATATTAAAAAAGTTTATCACCGTTTTTATGCCTTAGTACAAGACAATCGAAAAAATATAGGTGATGATAATATTGATTCTATTTATACCAAAGTTGATTCCACCCAAACAGAAATAGTAGGTTTAATACAAATCAAAAGATTTGTACCTAAAACACAAGATGACTCTGCCACATTCAAAAATGTGGAAGTGCAAAAAGATAAAAATTTACAATTTCTCTATCACCTCAAAACAGCTTCATTTTGGGGCCAACCTATTGTTCAATTTGAGGTATCTGATATTCCCAAGGGGAAAAATTTGTATCTTTTTAGCCTCGATGCCCAAGATAGTGTTAGCATTAATTGGCCCCCAAATGCGCAATGGGCTGAAACAAATGCCATCAGTTCAAATTATTATACATTCAATTTTAGAGCAAAAAATATAAGCCCAATCATAGCGGAAGAGGGATTGACCTTACTTCTACCTTCGCCTAACATAGGTATGCACATAAAGCACAAAGGAGAGGAGCAAATAATAATGCTCATTGCGGATGAACCCATTGCTGATTTTCAACACCGCATAAAACAATTTAAAAACACAAAAGGTAAGGCTTATGAAAGGGTTCAAATTGTATTTAATGATGTATTGATTCCTTTCAGTAACATAGATTATATGAAAAACCAATTGACCATAAAAAAGAAAATCTATCCAACAAAAGGCTCTGTCGTTCCCGTTTTTTTAACCATTAACAATCAAGATTAAGACATGATAAACCCTAAACCAATGGCCTTATATTTTTGTAATATTAGCCTTTTTTTATCCCTATTTGGGATTTTTATTCACAATGAAGACCCTATTATTTGGCAGCATATAGGCTTGAAACAAAGCAAAAACGTTTGTATTATGGAAAATACTGAGGGGGTGCTTTCTGTAATTGGTAATTTGCGAGAAGGCAAAAATGACTATCCTTTTTTATCCATACTCGACTCTATGGGGCATTATATTGTAACAGAAAAATGGATTGAAGGTTTGAAAAACTGTCGTGTTAATCATGGTATTCAAACCCAAGATGGCAACTATGTCTTAGTGGGCGTAAAAAAAACGTCAGAAAAGAAAACGGGTTGGGCGGCCAAGATTGACCATAAAGGTTCTATCATCTGGTTTCAAATCATGGATAAAACAAGTGAGAATGAATTAAAAAGTGTAGTAGAATCACTCATCGGAGAGCTATGGTTATTAGGCAATGCCAACAATAGTTTATGGCTTGTAAAATTAGATAAAAATGGTAAAAATCAAGATGCTTTTTTATGGCAAAAAGATAACAGTAAGCTCTGCGGCAATGGTTTAGCGTGGCGAAAAAATGAAGCAACTTTGGTCATTTTGGGTACACAATATAAGGCTAAAACCAAAAATTTATTTATTACGGAGTTTCGTACTTCAAAAAAAATATTCAAGAAAGAACGATTCAAACAAATTGAAAATGCCGAAGGAAATGCTATCATCAGCAATGGTTCAGATGATTTTGGTATCGTTGGCAATTCATATCAAAACAGCCGTTCTAATATTTTAGTGGCGTGCTATGATGTTGCAGATGATACCATTAAATGGAAAAACAATTTTGGTAATCCTTATTTTGATAATTTTGGTTTGAGTATCACAAATGACTATTACAACAACTTCATTATTGCAGGTGAATCGTATGAAAATGACCGAGACAAAAAATCCCAAGCATTCATACATATATTGGATAAAGATGGAAAAAAGGTTATGCCCAATCCTTTATTCCTTGGCAGGCAACAAGATAATAGCATACAATCAATTTTGGTATCCAAACACAATCATTTGATAGCCGTGGGAAATGATGGCAATAAGGCTTGGGTGACAGCCATTAGCACCCCCGCAGTAAGGGGCTTTTCTACTGAATTTTGCTCAATAAGTAGTGTTCACAATGCGTTACCAAAAGCACCCCGCATAACTTGGATAAATTCAAAAGAAACGCCCATTGACTCGATAGACGTGTTTCAACATCACGCCGAATTGAATGTTATAGTAGAATCTACCGAGCCGCTATGTTGCGAAAATATCTTGATATTATCTGATAATGGCAATGCTGTAAGAAATTATTGTCGTTCGTTAAAAGCGGATAATGTATTGCTTGACACGGTGAGAGGTAACGAAGAATATCCCTACAAATATCCCCTTAAATTCGTTGAAACACTTTCTGAAAATCAAGGTATTGTCAATTTAACAATTAAAACAAAGGATTTTTCTAAAACATCAACACCCATAAAGTTGATAAAAAGAAAGACCCCAAAATTGTATGTCATTTCAGTCGGCATCAATATTTATGATGCTCAATCTATTGCAAAATTAGAATTTGCGGTTCAAGATGCTAAAAGCATAGACTCACTTTTTCGTACCCAAAAAGTTTTTTTTGAGGATGTAATTACTTCTTTGCACATTACACGAGACAGCACCCAAGCTGATTTTATAGGAAAAACAATCAACGATATTGCCCAAAAGGTTGATTCCAATGATTTTATCATCGTCTTTCTTTCAGGACATGGAGGTATTCGGAAAGACATACCCAACTCGCCTTTTATTTACATTGGAAGCGATTATGATAAAGATAATCCTAAAACATATTTAAGATTCGATGAAAATATTAGGTTGCCTTTGGAGAAAACCCAAGCACATACATTTGTTTTTGTTGATGCTTGCCGAGAGATTGTTAGCAAGTCATTATACAGTTCAGGGTTAGATGAAAAAAATGAGGGACTATCTAAAATAACCATATCTAATCCCATTTTTCGAGCATTGTTTTCTTGTTCAGATGGTCAATATTCCGTTGAACCCAAAAACTTGAAACATGGTGCTTTCACGTATGCACTATTAGAAGCTTTTCGCAACAAGCGAGAAAAAATAAAACAAGCATCCATTAAAAGCAATAACGAAAACGCTTTTATGACCTTCGATGAATTACATGAATTTATAAATAAGAGAGTGCCGCAGCTTACTGAAAACAGTGTAGGCCAAAGACCTATGTATCGGAGCAGTAGCCAAAGGCGTGATGAAGACGATATACCCATTTTTTTGTTTCAACGATAAATCTTGATACCCCTCAGTATTTGAAGGGTTTCAAGGTATTCTTTATGTTTTAACCATTAAAAAAAATTAATAGTATGACTAAACGAATACTATTCCTTTACACAGTTATTTATTTTTCACAATCGTTATGCTCGGCACAACAACTCCCCTTTTTTGCTCAATATACCAATTATCACGGGATGATAAACCCCGCAAGCATCCATTATAGTTTTTTAACAGAAAATGGACATCGCATTTCGGGTGGCATAGCGCACCGCACATCATGGGAGAATTGGGGTGGTTTAGCACCCACAACCCAAGTTGCGAGATTTGAAAGTATCGAAAAAAACATTGTTTGGGGTGCTTTTTTGCAAAATGAAAAAGTAGGTATTTCTCAAAGTTTTGGTGGTTGTGGGCGCATCGCATACATAAAACCTTTAGATCAAGACTTATCAAAAGGCGGTTTGGCAATAGGGTTAAATATGGGTGTAAATAATTTGAAAATAGCGACCAATGATTTGTTGGTATCCCTTCCCGACCCCAATATTCCACTTGACCCCTCAGTATTTTCTGTTGATTTGGGCATTGGCGTGTTTGGCTATAAACAATGGCGACGGGTCAATGATTATATCTATGGAGGTTTATCCATACCGCAGTTATGGGGTAATTCTAAATTTAGAAATGAGAAACATTTTTATGCTTTGTTGGGCTTTTACATGGCACTCAACAACCAAAGCTACTTAGAAATATCGTCGTGGATTCGGAAGGTTTCAAACGTCCCTTTTCAATACTCGCTTAACGTGCGCTATCAGCCTTTGCATTGGTGTTGGATAGGTTCGGGTAGTTTTTTTAATAAAGGGATTGCTCTTACTCCCGAATTTGGCTTTAATGTAGAAATAGGAAAAACCATCTATAAAATCGGATATGCTTATACATTTTTAAACAATGTTGTGGGCAGATCACACGAAATAAATCTCAGTTTTTCGACAAAAAGAAAACAAAAATAGTGTCATGAAAGCAGCAAATCTTATGTCTAAAATATCAAGAAACATCTTGCTTACGGGCATTTTTACCTTAAAATTTGAAATATTGATACCCCTCAGTATTTTTTGCTTTTTGAGTAGAACCATATCCGCTCAGTGTGACCCAAAGCGGGATTCGCTTGTTTTGGTCGAATTGTATGATTCGACAGGAGGGGATAAGTGGTTGAATACGCTTGTAAATAATAAAAAATGGAAAGTAATAGGCAGTCCCATAAAAAATTGGTTTGGTATAAAAACCAATATCGAGGGTTGTGTTATAGAAGTAAAACTTAGTTCCGATAGCTTAGACGGTATTCTGCCACAATCATTAGTAGAATTACCTTTTTTAGAATTTATAAGTATCAGTTCAAATGATAAACTTAAAGGTAGAATACCTGATTTTAAAACAAATTCATTAAAGCGCATTTGGTTATATAGCAATCAATTAGATGATTCAATACCTAATTTTAAAGCACCTAATTTAACTACTATTTGGTTATCATTTAATCAACTAAAAGGTAAAGTACCTAATTTTAACGCTCCAAATTTAGAAAATTTGTGGCTCAACGATAATCAATTGACAGGCTCAATTCCAAGTTTTAATCAATTGCAAAACCTCAAAATACTAAGGCTTGGTGATAATAAATTAAGTGATACGATTCCTAATTTCAATTTACCCAATCTTACTGAATTATATTTGGGTGATTGCTCTTTAAGCGGTAATATACCCGATTTTAAGTTTTTAAGAAATCTAATATCTCTAAATTTAAGCTATAATAAACTTACTGGCTCAATACCTGAATTAAGTTTAAAAAAACTAAAAATAATACAACTTAGGAACAACTTATTAACGGGTAAAATAGCTCATTTCGATTTGCCTAATATTGAAGAAATTTATCTTGAAAACAATATGTTAGAGGGTACTATTCCTAATTTTAATTACCCTTTTATTCGGGAACTAAGACTTAATGACAATAAATTATCTGGCTGTATTCCTTTTGAAATAAAGCAAAATTGTCCGCTATTAGGGCGTTTTGGTGGTGACATATCAAGAAATATCAATCTCATAACTCAATCGTGGAGAGACTATTGGGATAACGCCGTAGGTGTCTGTATTTCCGTTGATACAACAACTTGCTTTTATCAAGATTCAGTTCAATTGGTCAATTTCTACAACAAAACGAATGGTGAAAATTGGACAAAGCCGTGGAATTTGCGACAACCAATAGCCACTTGGCAGGGTGTGGGTCGAAATGCGGAAGGGTGTGTCATTAATTTAACTTTGACCAAAAACAATTTAACAAATGAGATTCCTGATTTGAATCTACCCAATTT
>JAYTMW010000074.1:0-13285 GCA_043728105.1 Saprospiraceae bacterium
TCAAACACACCGTTTTGGAGGTCAATGGTGTTCATAATATTGCTCGACATTTCCATGAAACGTTCCATTTCACCAACCTTGCTCGCCACATCATTGTTGATGCTTTCCATGGCCATTTCAAACATGGCACGCTTATCTGGATCACCCGTGAGGACGTTCATAGCCGAGCGCATAGCCGAGTGACTGGTGCGGATTATCGCCCGTTCTTGCTCTTTTACCTTTACTTGATCACGGGTGTCTTCGACCAAAAGTTGAGAGTTTTCGTACATTTTGCCTAAAATACGTTCTAAAACGTCTATTTTTTTAGCCAAAACGTCATATTTTTGATTGCTCTCTTCCATGCGTGCTGCCTTGCGGGTGAATAGCACAATTTGAGAATCTTGACCTTGCTTCTTGGCTTGCTCCGCCAATTTCATGTTGGAGTCAATCTCTTTTTTGTTGGTTTCCATGAGCGTCAACAATTGGCGTTTTTGACCTTTCAACACGCCGAGTTGCTTGCTCAATTTACCCAAGTTATTTTCCAAACTTTCGACGTAGCTTTTCAAAATACCAATCGGGTCAATGGTTACGAACATACCCGTGATAGAGCGCATGATGGATTTGTAAGCAAACCAAACAAGGTTGCGCATCCGTGGGTCAAGAATCATGTAAACCAAACCCGCTAAACCAACGGCATAGATACCCAACCAAAGCGTATCTTGAATGGTATTCATTACAAACGGGACAATTTTACCCCAAAAGTAAAAAATGATGGCAGCAATGCCACCCATAAAAAGCATACCCGTAACGCCTTCGGGCTTCTGCCAAAAAGTTTTCGGTTTAAATTCCATTGAAGGATTAGAGACTGGAACGATGTTCGCCATATTTCGTTTTTATTTTAAAGTTTTCTACAAAAAAATTTTAGAGACGTTAAGATAAGTAGATTTTAGGATTTTAAGATAATTGATTCTAATTTTTTTTAAGCTCCAAGTCTTAAAATCTTAAAATCTCTCGTCTTAAAATCAAAATCAAATGTACTTCTGAATATTCTGAATGTCAATTTCTATTTGATTCAAAATGCTTTGGTGCGTGAAATTAAACTTCGTTTTGGCTTCCTCAATTTTTCCAGCAGCTTGCGAGCGTTCATAATCGAGGGTACTCACACGGGCTTTGGCTTGGTCAATTTCCGTTTGTAACTGCTTGATTTTCAACTCATTATCCACCATTTTGTTTTTCAAATCGTTGACTTCTTTCAAGTTATCGCCAATTTTCATATCCATTTGTTTGGCGGAAGCCGCATCAAATTGGTCTTTTTCTTTGAGCAAAATATTTTTGTAGTGCGTGGCGGTTTCCACGAGTTTTTCCTTCGTCAAACCCATCGTCATAGCCGTACCAAAAGCGGATTTGAACGCCACGGATTCTTCAATATTCATGCGAGCGATGTTGCTCAATGCCTCCTTAAACTCGATGTAATCAAACCCCGGCAAGTTGGCTTTTTCCAAAGATTTTGAGATAAATTCGACACTTTTTTCATCCAATCCGTGATTGTCTCCAAACAAATTTTTCATAAATAATATTTCGTTAAACGTTATTCGTTAAATGTTATCCGTTATTCACAAAAGTAAATAATTCAAGTATTAAAACAAATGCTTCGCCAGTTTTTGTTCTCCATAAGATAGGTCATTCGACTAAAAGGTTTCATAATGGGTACTAAAAACTTAGATTTGACGATGAGTAACTCTTTTTTCTTTTCCCCATAAAAAGACCCCCTCAGTATTTTGGCTGAAAAAGCTCAAAATACTGAGGGGGTCTTTTTATACCCAAAATAAAAAGTAATTATCTCTTTTGATTATTCATACGCTTACGCACCCCCTCCACGAAAGCAATGCTTACTTCAAAGTAATCAGCAATTTCTCTTAAAGACATCTCACCTCTTTTTAATTCGAGGCGGATACCTTTTTCAAGTCCTTCTTCTCGACCTTCTTCTCGACCTTCTTCTCGACCCTTGACTCGACCTTCAAGGTATAATTCATCAGTTGTAATATCGAATACAATTGGCATGGCGGATATTAATTTTTTAGTTAATGGCACTAATTTACGCAATCTTGCTAAAACAAGCAAATGTTCGAGCCATTTTCTGCGTTCATTTTCTGAATGATCGCTTGAAATGATTTTGTAAAGAATCTCCTCAATGATTTTTTGAGGATTTTCATTACCAAAGTCGGCCAAAAGAGCCAAAATAATCAATTCGGGGCTATTTGATTCTAAAAATTGTTGATAAGGAAAACCCTGCCAATGCACCAATTCAAAACCTTCAAATCCCATTCCATCGGGCAATTTTGTTGCCATATTGGGTTTGCCTTCGCCAAAATGAATCACTATTTGACGCACTTTTAAGCGATATTCATTGACCAATATCGCTTTATAAATATTCATTCTGAAAGGCATATCAGGGTCGTCTCCGCTTTGAAACTCAACGTGAACTATGAGGGTTTCACCTTCGTTGGTTTCAATCAGACAGGGAATATCGGTTCTTTTGCTCAGTGTTACGTTCATTTCGGTCGGTAAAATTCGAAAAGTCTTAACAGAAATGCCCAGTACCTTTGAAATAATGGTAGGCAAAAAAGCAGCAGCGTTTTCTTTGAGTATGCGGTCGTAAATATCCATTCTTTGTTTTGTTTTAACAAATGTAAATCAAGCCTACCAAAATACAATTTATCGTCAGTGAATTTCTACTAATTTTTTTGTTTTATATAATTTAATTTTAGAATATATTTTATACGGTTAAATTCTTTATGAAACTTTACTAATTTTGCCCTTCTCTTAATTCGAAACGATGTTTAAAAAAATAACGACTAAAATCATTGAATTTCCACCCATTGTCCGACTCGTCGAGTGGTCAAAAGCCACTTCTTTGCCAGGGTTTCAAGGTGTGCCGATTCATAGCGTTGTTATTTTTTTGTACAACGAAATTTTCCAAAACCCCATGTTGATGACACGGGCAAACGCCATGGCGTTCAGCTTTTTCATGTCGCTGTTTCCTTCCATGATTGTCCTTTTATCGTTGATTCCTTTTTTGCCTTTTAAGAAAAAATTTATCAACGAGCAATTGACTTTTGCGGTCAAAGGCATCATGCCTAACAAAACAGGTACAGAATTATTAGAAAATATCATCTACTTTTTAGAGCATCCACGAAAGGATTTTTTGTCAATTGGTTTTGTACTTGCTATTTATTTTGCAAGCAATGGTTTGATGTCGTTGATGAAAAATTTTGAGCGCAATCATAAAGTTTTTCTAAAAAGAACGCTTATACAGAAGCGTGTAACAGCCGTGGGTATGACTTTTACCTTGGGTTTACTCTTTGTTTTAAGTTTTACACTCGTCGTTTTGGGTAATCAACTTATTCATTTGATAGTCGTTTTTTTCAAATTAACGAAAGCAACCGAAAGCCTTTTGCTGCAACCCATTCGTTGGATTTCTGTACTTGGGCTTGTTTATTTTGGCGTGGCAATGGTCTATCGTTATGGTATTTTGATGAAGCGAAAAATGAATCTGTTTTCGCCTGGTGCTTCCACCGCAACGCTTTTGTCGCTTTTGAGTTCGGTTGTTTTTTCTTATTATGTAGATAAATTCGGTAACTACAATAAGGTGTATGGCTCATTCGTAGCGGGTATCGTGCTTTTGCTTTGGCTTCAACTCAATGCTATAATCCTCATTGTGGGCTTTGAACTCAACGCCGCCATTGCTGTAAATCGTGATTTATTAGCACCTTTAGAAGAAGTAAAAAAAGAGGAAGAACCAGATAGCGAAGAGGAAAAAAAAGGATGATTTTGAGAATGTATTTTGATGAAAGATGGGTAATGTATAATTGATATGCTTGTCTCAATTGCCTCCATCTTCAGATGGAGAATTGCATATTTTATTCCTCCATCTGAAGATGGAGGCAATTGAGACAAGCACTCTTTACAATACCTATTACCCATTAATAATTACCCATTACTCATAAAAAAAGAGGCCCCTCAGTATTTTGAGAGACCTCTTTGTTTTTTTAGTTTTATGTTTATTTATATTTTAAAGTTGATGTGATTTTTCGATATTAATTACCGCCTGATTGTGCAGGTGCTGCCACATTTTTGTAACGCTTATACAAATAATAGCGTAAACCAGAGTTCAACATTTGGTCATCGAAATAGAAGTTTTTGATGCCTTTGCTTTCCAAATCGTCGCAAATGGTTTTCAAAATGCCTGCACCTACAAGCAATTCCAAATCGCTGAAAACAGCTTTTGCGTCTGCCAAGCGTGTTTTACCTTTCAAAGTCAAAGGTGCATTGTCTTTTGCACGATTGTTTTTGAAAAATGCTTCCTTATCCGTGCTGTTTATTAAAGACGTATAGTAATCATACACATAAGAAGAAAAGAATTGGTTAAGACGTTTTTCGCCAAAACTCTCCGCTTTATACCAAGCCATCATGGCGAAAGTTGAGCCGCCGCCGCACACCACATCAGGTGATTTTGGGTTGAATTGCATCTCCGCCAAATGTTTAGATTTGTATTGATCCGCCGCCATTTTAGCGATAATTGAACGGTCACGAGCATTAGTGATGTTCAATTTTTGGGCTTCCATTGCCTCTTTTACAAAAGTAGTAATGGTATTTACCGAGCCAGTTGTTGCAAAAGAAGTCACTCTATTTCCAGTGTTGTAACCACCCGTAATGTTGCCCGAACCGATGTCAAAAACATTCACTGAAGTATTCGCAAATTCTTCGTCAACAATTAAATGATTCACTTTATCACCACCTTCTTCGCTTTCAGTAAGTTCTTGAAGAGCAATACCTGTGCGGCGTTTTACTTTATCTTTTAAAGCATAAAAAAGGCTATCATTTTTAACCAATTTGTTTTTCAAACCACTACTCATTACCAAAACGATGCGGCTATCAGGCACATTGTAAGGGTCATTTCTGAACACGTTTACGTAACGGCAAACGAAATCTACGGTGCAATCAATATCAGAAATTGTTTTTGCTTTTGCAGGATTGGTGTTGATGGGCATCAAATCTCTTGACAAAGTGATGAAAGATGTTTTGCCATTTTCAGCTTCTTCAAAACGAATGATGGTTGGTTTCATGCCACGTGAACCGATTTCTAAACCAGCATAGATGTTGGGTGAAACCATAAATTCAGGGCAATTGGTAATCGGGTTTTGTGTTGAACTTTGTGCAGCCAAACTGTTAGTGAATAAAGCTACTGCCATTAGGGTGAAAAATAAATTCTTCATAGTCTGTCAAAATTTTTTGAATTAAAGATGCGGTTATAATTTATTAATTCAATAGTTTCAACAAACATACCAAACGTGCCAATTTTTGGCGTTTGAACATTATTTTTACATAAATTACAATAGAGTAGGTAGTGTTTTTTTGATGAAAAAAGTTAATGTGATGAATTATTTAATTTTCAATTTCCGTTTGATATTATCATATTGAGAGTTAAAAATTTTATTCTGAACAAAAAAAGTAAAATCTCTATTAACCCATTGCTCCCATACGACCCCCTCAGTATTTTGACGATTTTTGAACTTCAAATACAACTTCTCCGCCTTGTCTGTCTGATTTTTGAATAAATAAAGATGGGCCAAATGAAGATTCAGAGCCAAATCATCGGGCATGAGTCGCACCATTGGGTCGGCCATATTGAAGGCTTCATCGTATTGCCCCGTGAGCATGAGCGCACGTATGAGGCGGGTGCGATTGGGCACGGACGCAAAATCCATGCTTTCAATTTTGCGGGCTAAAATGTATAAATCATCGAATTTACCCACTTTTTCAAGCGAATCCATCCGTTTTTTATCTAAATTTAAGGCAATTAGCTCATTTTGTAAGATCTCTTGTTTGGTTTCGGGATAACAATTTTGAATCATCCTCGATATGATTACGTCCTTTTCTTCTTTGGCTTTGTTTTTAAATTCGTCGGGCAAAAAATGGGTCGTAATCTTCCCCAAAACACACGTGGACACCTCCGATACTGAGGGGGTACGTTTTCCGTCAAATCTTTCGATGATGTCATTCAAAACAGGTGTGCGGTCATTCAAAAGCCAATTAGCCGATTGATTCACATTTTTAAGGCGGTTATTCACATTATATATAGGTGTCGTTTTTGCCACCACCGCCGAGATTTCCACTTTGACATTTATACCCGTTTTCATACTCGAATTACTCAAACCCAATTGCAAGCGGGGCGTGTACGGATAGGCCTCAATCACGCCCGAAGTGATGTTTTGTCGGCTATAATTTTTGTCATAATTCCAATTTTTATCATCCTTTGCCTCAAACGCTTTCACGGCTTCGGGATGAATCACAAACACATCGCACGACACCGTTCCCGTGGGTTTCACCAAACGATTAATTGCCTCCGAAGCAATGCCCGTGCGGTCGTATAATTTCGTCAATTGCCCCGCCAAACTCACCCATTCCAGTGGCTCATTTTTGGATTCCATGGCGGCAAATGTGTAGTACCAACGCACCGTGCCTTCGGGCAAATTAATCGGAATTGTCACCCGTGAGCGTCCACTCACGGAGGAGACGATTCGGCTATCTAAATAAAAACTTTGCGATGGTGATATGGTGACGACCGTGTAGGCGGTGTCGTTTAAGCCGATTGGAGTTTGGCTTTTTATGTTTTTCACTATTAAAAAAGAAAGGATAATTAGAGATAAATGCTTCATTATCAAGGAGTTGTGAGATTTTAGACAGTAATATCAGGTGTTTGGAAACTATTATAATCGGCGTAATTTATTATTCAAATAATGTATAGCAACTTGGCAATACGGCTTTAAATAGAAAACGTCATCTTCTATTTTTTCGTCTTGTTTCCAAAAATTAATTTCTTTTTGAATAGCCGTTTTAGTCCAATTTTTATCATTAGTATTTCGAGTCAATCTTTTGATAACTAAATCAAGGATGCCCTTACGCTCACGTTTTAAAAGGCTTATATTCAACTTTAAAATATCATCAAAATCAGACTGAATATCGGGATTCGTTGATTTTATTTTTCCATCAGAACCATAAATAATTGATTTTTCACACGAAATACTGAGGGGGTCAATAGTCAATTCCCTACTACCTCTACTTGTATCACAATGCTGAACGGCTTCGTTATAATCTTTTGAAACGCCATTACAAACACCCAACATATTGCCATATTCAAGCTGTAAATGAGGATGTTTTTCTTGTGATTTGTAATGTTCGATACCTGTTTTTGGCTTCCCTAATTCTTTATTTCTCACATTACTAATCCGACCATTACAATAAGCACACAAGCCTTTTTGCTCTTTAATGAGGGCAATTCTCACATCTTCTTTTGAGCCAAAACCGTTATAAGTGGCATTGGGTGTGCGCTTATAATCCAACAAAGATTGTGGCGTATTTCCTTTGATAATATGTTTCAAACAGCGTTAAATAGGTTTTTCTGTTAAAAACTCAAAGTGCATTTTAGCCCGTTCAATTTCGGCATCATCCGTCCCTAATTCTTCCATCATTTGACGCAATTTCGCCTTTGCTTCTTCTACTTTATCAGGATTATCAATCAAATCATACAGTTCTTCAAAGGCTTTTTGATACTTTTTAGGTCTTTCAGAAACTCCAAAAACGTCATTAAGAATCGAATTAGAATCCTTCCCCAATGTTTGAGGTGCTTTTTTAAATTCAAAATTTTCAATTATTATTACATTTTCATTCGGCACATTACTCAATACTTGTGGCGAGTGCGTTGTAATAAAAAATTGAATATTCGGAAACGTAGCGGTTAATGCGGGGATGACTTCACGCTGCCACTCGGGGTGAAGGTGGGTTTCTATTTCGTCTATTAGGACTATGCCTTTGCCTTGTAATGTATTTTCAGAAAATGGATTAGCATAAGATAATTTTTGAGCAATATCCGCAGCAAGAAGTATCATAGTTTGTTCACCATTCGACAATTGATTAAGATTAAAAGTTTCTTTATTTTTATCAACAGATAAGTCACCTATGTTATGTGAAAATTCTTTTAAATCATCAATTCTAATATTTGTGAAAGACTCAATATTCAAATTACTCAAAAAAACTTTCAAAGCCTTCCTTACAGGTTCAAGCATTGGGCTTTCATAATCAATATTTCTGTTTCTTACCTTAAATCTATTCTCTTTATCTTCATCCGTTTTAAAATTAATTGAAAATCTTTCAAAATTATGAAGAGCATGAAATGAACCTTCATATGCCTTAATTTGAAATGGTAGAAACTCAATATTACTAACTTCTACGGAATTTTCAAATTGCCTTTTGACATGAAAATATCTAAAAATTGGAAAAGACTTTATATTTGAAATGTCTAACTTCTTTTCACCATCAGATTTCAATTCACTTTTTTTTATTTCATTCAAATCATATTTCAAAGAAAAATCTGTAATTAATTCATACTTATCTTTCTGAAATTTATTTAAAGGTAATTCTTTTGAAAATTGAAAATTGAAGTTCGTTTTCGCTGAAAATATACCGCCCTCTGAATAGTGAACCGTATTTTTACAAAACGTAGATTCTGAATTTATGTCAAGGGTTAAAAAAGGAAGAGGGCTATTGTAGTTATTTGTTACTTCATGCATCAACATACCATTCGATAGACCAATCAAGTCTAAAATCGAACTTTTACCTGAACCACTTACACCCACAAACACATTCAAGTTTGGATGAAACGACACGGCGTGTTTTCCTTTAAAACCTCTAAAATTTTCTATTTCTATTTTTTCGATGCGCATATTTTCTTTTTTAGACCACGAATTTGAACTACAAATTTTGCGAATTTACGAATTTACGAATTGTAATCACACTCAAAATTCGTAAATTCGTAAATTCACAAAATTCGTGGTTCAAAAAACATTGATTCGTGGCTCAAAAATAGATAAAAAGTCGTTAATTTGGACATTCAATTTTGAATTTCATTTTAAGCTATCATGCTCCATCATTTCAACCGTCTAAATACCTTTTTTTTCCAAACACACCGTAAAAAAACGCTGTTCGCACTCGCTGTTTTCATCGTTTGGTTTTGGTTTTGTCTCCCAAATCCCCTTTTCAACGACCCTTCGAGCATGGTTTTGGAAGACCGTGAGGGCAATCTTTTAGGCGCACGCATCGCCAAAGATGGGCAATGGCGTTTTCCTAAATCTGATACATTGCCCGAAAAATATGCCCACTGTTTGGTGGGTTTTGAAGACCGTGAATTTTATTATCACCCAGGCGTAAATCCTTTTGCTTTTGGTCGAGCAATTTTACAAAACGTTAAGAATCAACGAGTTGTGAGTGGCGGCTCTACCATCACGATGCAAGTCATACGCATGGCTCGCAAGAATAAACCCCGTCATTTGGGCAACAAAATCATTGAAGCCTTCATGTCCCTGCGGCTTGAAATGACGTATTCTAAAAAAGAAATTTTGGCTCTTTACGCTGCCAATGCACCTTTGGGTGGCAACGTTGTGGGGCTCGAAGCGGCTTCGTGGCGTTACTTTGGCAAAAGCCCCAATCAATTGAGTTGGGCGGAGGCGGCGACTATGGCGGTGTTGCCCAATGCCCCTTCCATGATTCACGTGTCGAGAAATCGTCCAGCACTTGTGGCTAAAAGAAATCGCCTTTTGGATGGTCTAATACTGAGGGGGGTACTTGAAAAAACCACGGGCGAGTTGGCAAAAGAAGAACCCCTGCCAGAGCAACCTTTGCCCCTTCCACAATCCGCTCCACATCTTTTGGATAGAGCTTATTTTGAAAATATTTTTAAGACAGGAAAAAGCCCTCGTGTGCGCACCACGGTGGATGCGAGCCTGCAAATCCAAGTGAATAAAACGCTCCAAATTCATCATAACTCATTGATAGCCAATGGGATACACAATGCCGCTGTTTTGGTTTTAGACATCGAGACGGGCGAGGTTTTGGCGTATGGCGGCAACGTTATTGGGGCAGGAAAAGAACACGGCGAAGACGTTGACATCATCAAAAGTCTGCGCTCCACGGGCAGCGTTTTGAAGCCTTTTCTCTATGCTTATGCCCAACAAGAAGGCGAAATTTTGCCCAACTCTCTTCTCCTCGACATACCGACTGAGATTGGCGGCTACCATCCCGAAAATTTTGCGGAGACGTATGACGGCGTGATACCCGCTCGCAGGGCGTTGGCTCGCTCGCTCAACATACCTTATGTGCGACTTTTGAATCAATACGGTATCGAAAAATTTTATCATCATTTAAAAAAAGTAGGTATATCAACCTTCACAAAGTCGCCCGACCACTATGGATTGACCATGATTTTGGGTGGAGGAGAAGGCTCTTTATGGGAAATAACAAACGCCTATACCTGTATGGCTCGCACGGCTAAACATTGGTTCACCTATCAAAACAAATACAGCAAAAATGATTGGCATTCAGCAAGTTATGTATTTAATAAAAATAAAATATTAAACCCTAAAAACAAAAAACTAAATACTGAAAATTTAGAACAGACCCCCTCAGTATTTAACGCCTCCGCAGCGTGGTTGGCGTTGGATGCCATGAAAGAAGTGGAGCGACCCGACGCAGAAGGCAATTGGGAATTGTTCGACAACGCCCGCACCATTGCGTGGAAAACAGGCACCAGTTTTGGCTTCCGTGATGCGTGGGCGGTGGGTGTCAACGCCCGTTATGCGGTAGGCGTGTGGGTCGGTAATGCAGACGGAGAAGGTCGCCCTGGGTTGATTGGCGTTGAAAAAGCTGCCCCTATACTATTCGATGTGTTCAATGTTTTGCCCAACAATTCAGAATGGTTTTATCAACCTTTCGACGACATGATGCAAATTGAAGTCTGTAAAAAAAGTGGTTATCGAGCTTCCGAGATGTGTGAAAAGGACACCGTTTGGGCTTGTAAAAATGGTATCAAGGTCAAGCAATGCCCTTACCATAAGTTGGTTAGTTTGGATAAAACAGAGAAATATCAAGTCACAAGCGCGTGTGAAGAGCCTTACAATATGGTGCGTAAAAATTGGTTTTTGTTGCCACCTTTAGAAGAATATTATTATCGTCCCAAACACCCAGATTATGTGTTACCCCCACAGTATCGCACCGATTGCAAGCGGTCAGAAGATAAAGTGAACCCTATGCAGATGATTTATCCAAAATCTTTAACAAAAATATACGTCCCAATTGATTTTAATGGGCAGTCGAGCAATGTTGTTTTTAGAGTTGCACACCGCCAAAACGACGCAATTATCTATTGGCACTTAGATAATGACTATATTGGACAAACAAAATCGTTTCATCAGATGTCACTAAATCCAACAATTGGCAAACATAGACTGACCCTAATTGACGAACAAGGAAATAGATTAGAACAGCTTTTTGAACGTATAGATAAGAAATGAAGATTAGTAAATATATTTTAAATTAAAAACATATAATACACGAATGATACCATTTTTAGTGATGAATAAGAATAAAAATAATATTATTGACAATTCTATGACGAAACGCATCATCTTTTTCATAGTAAATTTTATAAATTCAGATAGCAAAAACCGTACTGTCAATGTGCAAACATCAAATAAAATAAAGTTACAGATTTGCAAAACATATTTTTCACTTGTCACAAAAAATACTCTTTTGGGAAAATAGGTGTTGGTACATCATTTAATTAGGTTATCTTTGTATTGTCAAAATGATAAAAAGTAGTTTTTGTGTTTATTTGTTTGGGTTAGAGGCCCTTGCTCAACAGCGAGGGTTTTCTTTTTTTAGCGTATTGCGTAACTCGTATTGCGTAGTGCGTAACTCACATGACGCAATAGGAGTTACGCAATACGAGTTACGCAACACGCAATACGCAATACGCACAAAAAATAGCCTCATCCCTGTTACGGAGATGAGGCTTGTTTATTTTGAAAAACAAATATGCTGTTTTTTCTGAACGTTCGTGGGAGATAATTTTATTGTTTAGGAGCCGCAATCATTGACGGTGCGCTCGCAGGTACGCCTTCTTCAACTTTCTTTTCAGTTACAACACCATGGATAGTCAAAACACGAGGCTGACCTTCGTTTGTTTCAAGTGTAACCGTTTTAGTGAAAGGGCCTACACGTTGAGTGTCATAACGAACTTCGATTTCTGAAGTTTCACCAGACTTGATTGGCTCTTTTTTGTAAGTAGGCACTGTGCAACCGCAGCTACCACGTGCGCTTGTAATAACAAGGGCTTCAGTACCCGTGTTTTTGAAAGAGAACTTACGCAATGGGTCGCTACCTTGGCTGATAGTACCATAATCAATTTCAGATTTATCGAAAGTCATCACTGGACCCGTTACTTTCTGAGCATTAGCTACCACTGCAACGAAAGCAAGCATAGCAAGAATTGAAAACACTTTTTTCATGAGAAACACTATTTATTTTGTTAAATAATTTTTTTTATTATAATTTCTAATTGTTATTCAAAATTACGACCGTCTTTGAATTCTGCCTGTTAATAACCTGTTAAAGAATGTTACATAAAATCCAATTAAGGTTTCTTTAAGGTTTCATAAGCATTTTATTTACCTTTTCCACTTGATTGAGCGTTTAGGAGATGTTCAAATTTTTTCTCAAAAACATTTCCTTTAATTTTTATAACGTGGCTATTGTTACCCGTTGCTTCATTTGTTTCTACCGTTACTGTTTTATTAAAAACACCCAAACGGTTTGTATCATATTTGACTTCAATCACTGCCGTTTGACCTGGCTTGATTGGGTCGTTTGGCCACTTCGGAACGGTGCATCCACAAGAACCACGGGCATTTTTTATCACTAAAGGCTCTGTACCTGTGTTCTTAAATTTGAATAATCTAACGCCATCACTATTCTGAACAACGTTACTGTAATCAATTTCAGTTTTTTCAAATGACATCACGGGACCGTTTTGAGCCTTAGTTATTACGGCTATCGAAGCCAAAAAAACAAGAGTCGCTAATACTTTTTTCATCAATAAAATTTTAATTTTATTATAGATTTTAATTACAATACAAAAGTACATGCTGTCTTAATATTTGCCTGTTAACGAAGTGTAAATAAGTGTTATCATAAATTAAATTTTTTCCCATTTGTTTTTACTCTTTTTATAACTAATTGATTATCAATTTGTTACGTCTATTTTAGATAAAAAATAAAATTTATTTTTTAGTATTTAATTTTAATATTGCTGTAAATATTAAAATTTCTGCACTTGCTCTTTAGTCAAATTATTTGGTTTGTTTTATAATTAATGCAAAGTAAAATTTAAATTCAAATAAAATAATTTAATATT
>JAYTMW010000075.1:0-3525 GCA_043728105.1 Saprospiraceae bacterium
AATGTTCTACACCAATCCATTAGTGTTGCTATGGCATTGTTAGCTTTATCCCATGTTTGAAGTGGGATTATATCATCTAAATAATCAAAAGAAATAACCAATTTATCATCGTTTTCTTTTAATAGTTTATCAATTGCTTGTAAATCTTTTTCAATTTTAAGAAACGTATCTGTTTGCATTAATTTTTCTATTTCTCTACGTGTTAATTCATCGTTAGTAATAGTTATACTGTTTAAGCTAGATACATAATCCAAATTTGCTCTTGTCATTATTTCATTCCACACATAGATAACCCAAAAGCGTTTGTAATACGTAGCTTCGGGTAATCCAAGTGTTAAATGTGAATAATTATTTAAACCGAGTTGTGGATATTTATTGTAGGTAACAATATTTAAAAATGTACAATTACTGTTGATATTATACACCGTTGATAATCTTTTTGTGAATTCTTTATTTTGCAAAGCTTTGTAAATCAATGTCTTACCCGTTCCTTTGTAGCCACGTACTAGGAAAATATCTTTCTTAAAAATATCAGCTAAGTAATTGCGGAAATAAAAGTATTTGCTCAAAAATTCATTTTCTACCATGCTTGATTTGCCTTCTGCATGACTGTAGTTCTCCTTTGTAAAAAACTCTAATAAAGGTGTTAGTATTTCCTCTTTCGTAACAGGTTGTACATTAAATTTCGGAAATGCGTCTTGATTGAAGCGTTCTGTTACACTAGGTTCTTTTTTTTTTCTCTCTATCTGTTTAGAAAGATACTCTAACATTGTATCGCCCTTGCTACCGTTCTGATAATCAGGAAAACGATAGCGGTCAGGGTCAGTATAAATCAATAAGTCATCACCTTTATCTCTTGGTGTGCCAATTTTTGACATTTTTGCATTGTATTCCACAGACCATATTGGCAAATTTCGCATATCATTGTCTGTTTTTTTATCATATTGGGCTATTATTTCTTTAAAGTCAAGATAACTATCTGACACATCAGAACACAAGGAATTAACCAAAATAGTTTCTGGACTATGTTTCATAATCGCTATTGTATCTAAAAACTCATAAATCCCTGCAATATTTTGCCTACTTGTTCCAAAAAAGCCTAAAATCATATCGGAAAGACGCAAAGCGATATTATTAAAAATATCGTTGAATCCTGTACGAGAATCAATTAAAATAACATCGGGGCTGTAATCTCTATTGCTACAAATATGCGTTAGCATATCTGAAAATTGCTTTACGATAAACTCTGAATTAGAAAAATCTATACGGGCTAAACCTTGTAAATAATGGTCTTGGTGGGTTTTAAGTCCATTCCCTGCGTTGTCATTTCCTTCAATTGTCTCCACACTTAAATTACCCGATTTCATGACGTATATAGCACCACCCTTGTCACCTGCGTAACCGATTGCGTCTTTCGATGCACTTGCTGAAATCGTATGTATATAATTATCAAGGTTTAATGCATTTCTATCTTCTATATACGAAGAATCAATCAAATATTCAACAACGCCATTTTTAGCCGATAAATCTTGGTCATCCATGCCATAAAAGTTTGAAAAACCAGGTGCTTCAAAATCGCAATCTATGACCAAGATTTTTGCACCTGTACGCCTTGCATGATACGAGGCGAAAGCAGCGAGTGTAGTCGAACGACCAACACCCCCTTTATAGCTATAAAAACTTACAATTGTCGGTAAATCATTATTTTTGATGGATGGATATTTACCAAAAGCATTTTCTAAACGGCGTGTTGTTCCTTCAAAAGCACTTTCGGTATTAAAGAAATTATCCCAATAATCTTTATCATCTGAATAGTCGTCAGCATCAATATAGCGAATTTCAATAGGTGGATAGCCTTCTTTATTGTCAATATCTGCGTAAATGTCATGCGGGAGCGTATCCTCGGAGAGAATATTAAGCGTTGTTTTTTGATTGAGTTGTTTGGTTATTTTATATTTTAAATCCTTATTTTGTTTTTGAAGATTAGATTTTCGTTCTTCTAATCTTTTCTGTAAAATTTGAATTTGATTAAATGATTTTATCATGTTTTTAATTAAATTAAGTCATTGTATAAAGATTTAGCTGCTTTATAATAGAGTTTTATTTCATCCGCAGTTGCATTGGTATAGACTAAACCTGTACTTTCAAAAGCATATCTCACGGATGGATCCCAATGGCGTTGCATTTTCTCTCTAATAATATCTTGCCCGACTAATCCTATTCTTATAACATTTCCTAAATTTTTTAGATAATCAGGAAGAAGGTTTGAAGGTAATTGGCCTAAAATTTTCTCACATGAAAGGATGTTGCTTGTGAATCTGAAATGCCCTTTTAACCTAACATCGGCATCCCAACAAGGGCGAATTGTCGGGTGATGTCTTTGGTCATAATTATCATTATCATTAAAGCCTTTATGAATTAGATATGTATAATTGATAGCATACTCTACAACATAGCCACTCAAATAGTATAGTTCCGCTAAAATATTTTGATATTTGTTGATGTCTCTAAAATTTTGACGGTAGTCTAATTGCTTAAACAAAATAGAACAGACTTGAAGATGCCTCGCAGCAGCGTCTTTATAATGTTCCACAGTGGTGGTGGTATTACCCGTAATAAGCATAAAACTAATAAATTTGTTGAATAATAAGGTGTAAAACTACAATTTTTTCTTTAAACTAAAAAATAAAGGAAATTTTCAATGATGTATTCATTAAGGTCTCCTATTGCTACTCGTTAGTCTTTAAATCTCCCCCCCTCAGTATAAAGCCTTGAAAACACGCGTTTTCAAGGCTTTTACCTATTCATAACGACCTACCAATTCCAATTTCCAAACCTGTCAAAACGTTCAGATTCGGCGCGTTTGCGTTCAGCAATTTGTTGTTTTTGAAATTTAAGAAAAGCTGCTTGACGGAGGTCTTGCTCAATTTTAAGGGCTGCGGCTTTGAGGGCTTCGTTGCGCTCGCGGGTCATTTTTTCGACATTCATCAGCGTATAAACATTGAGCCATTCGCCGTCGGCCACTTGAATATCGAGGTCGGGATTGACCACATAGACGCCGCGTCCCAAGCGGAGAAACAGCTTTTTATTGTACACATCCTTTCCGTCTAGCTCGTTTTTAGCCATAATACTGTTGACATATTGCCTTTTTTGGCGAAATTCGGGCAAAATGCGGGTATCAAATTTTTCCACGAAGTCCATAATGTCGTTCATCGTCAAGCCGTTGTCTTTCAGATTATTGTCGCGTTGTTCCAAAATTTGAGCCTGCGTCACCAAGAAATTTTGCAATAAAAAGAATTCCATTGAGCGCGCCGACACCTTCACCAAATGCGCGTCTATCTTGATTTTGATGTGGTCGGGCTGCAATTTATGATAGAGTTCGGGCAGACGCGTTTGCAGAAATTTGGTATTGCTGTGCGCTTGTTGCAAGGCCATTTGAAACGGATTGATGCCCAAATTGTCCGTTACGTTTTGATTCGCGTCTTGTGCCAACAGAAAATCAATCACCTTCGTTGCACCCGTTTT
>JAYTMW010000076.1:0-3797 GCA_043728105.1 Saprospiraceae bacterium
TAAATCCGTTTCGACGGGTTCGGATAAATCCGTAAGCTACATTTGCGCCACTCATACATCATGTGGGAGCAAATGTCGTAAAGTTTTAAAAGAATCAAAGCCTTATTTTGGATTAAATAAACCGACACTTGCGCCCACCCAATCTTTGTCTTTGTTGTAACGCACGCCAATCATTTCGCCCTTGCTCAATCGAATGAGATTGTTGACAAGTTGAGGGCGTTCCCACTCTTTTTTCCAAACCATGAGCATGCGGATTTCAATTTTTGTAGGCCCACTCGGCGTATCGAGGGCAGGGGCGTAAGTGACTTTTTCTTGTAAAATCCAATTAGTAGGGTCTTCCACGGCATCAATATCAGCTTGTGTGATATTAATTTTCACACCTTGTCCTGAGAAGGAAAATAAAGGCTTCAAAACATACTTTTCTAAGTCTAATACTGAGGGGTCTATTTGATTTAGGAAATATGTTTTTGGTACAAAAGGCCCTTTCAAAAAAGGCATGGTGTATTTTGAAATACGGAAAAACCAATTGGGATGCCCAATCCATTCCACGTCCAAATCGTCGGTAAAATGGAAACCAAAAATCAAATCGGGACGGCGTTCAAGTTCATCAAAAATGACTCGGTTGTATATTTTTTCGATGCGAACAGACTCACCTTTTTCATTCTCATAAAACAACTTTCGCCCCACTTTAATAACTTTCGTCAAGCATAAAACCTTGATATTCAATTGTTTAGCCGTTGACCAAAAATCAACTTGCGTATTTTGCTTTTCTGGTTCAACTTCTAAAAGCACCACGTTTTCGGGTTTAGAATCACCTACCATGATGTCACGAAGCAAGCCATAATACCCCTCAGTATTTAAGCCCCCAAAAAGAGGTGACATGTTTTTGGGCAGGTCAAAATGTGCTTTATATGTTTCGGATAAATCGTGTTGAAAAAAGTAAAGTGACGGAAAACCTTGTAACTCAATGAGCTTTGGCACGAGCTGCCCATCTTCTTCACACACACCAAAATCAATAACTAAAAAGGTCGTGTGAGCATCTTCATTAGGCACTCGATTGTGTGGTTGAATCGCCCCATCCGTCAACAACTTGAAATCGGGGCGCACCAAAACATCCGCAATATCATCACACGCACGTATGAGTTTGTCCCTAAAATCGTCGGGGATAAAAACAGGTGTTTCGCCTAAGCGGAAAGTGGGTTCATAGTTGTTGATACTAAAAATATGGTTCAAAAATGACTCATATTTTTCGGGCGTGAATGCCGCATTATAGGCTTGACGTATTTCTTTTATCATAACTTGATAATGATGAATTATGAACCTGCCTATGTCGGCAGACAGGTGATAAATGATGATAGGCATTCTTTTGTTGGGTTTTGCAACATATTGCAAAACCCAACGGAACGGCATTTTGCCCCAAAATACTGAGGGGCCTATTTTACTTTCAAATCCTTCTGCGAAATGCTAAAAGTCCAACGGCTTTTGCCATCAATATCCACGGTTTCAAATGTGGCGACCCGTTCATTTTTAGCACCCGAAATCGAAATTTTACCAAAATTATTTTCCATCAAAAGCGAGCCTTGCACCCGCATCGGATTCGCAAACTCCGTCGAGCGACTGATGTTCGCAATGCCCGATGTGACCGCCGAACACGTATATTCGTAAAGCGGATAGAAGCCTTTTGGCTCATATTTTATCATTTCTGTAAAATGTCTATCACCCGTGATGAAAATAACGCCCTTGATTTTATTGTCCGTTATAAAATTCATCAACTCCAACCACTCCGCTGAGTATGCCATTAAACATTCTTTGTCTTTTGCCATCGGATTAAGCATTTGACCACCCGATACGATGAATTTGAAAGCCCCATCGGAAGCCGTCAAACTATTTTTGAGCCATTCCAATTGTCTTCGACCATAAAATTGCTTCATCGGGTTCACTTTACCAGCAATTGAGTCGGGATAATCGTCCGCAGAACGGTGATAGCGGTCGTCCATGACAAAGAAATCGCAATCGCTCCAACGAAACTTATTGTAAACGCCCGCATTATCGGACTCTCCAAAAGACTTATTGCCCCAATATTTCTTGAACGTAGAAAGCGTATATTCTTTGAGTTCATACTTTCCATCCGAGTCATTTGGGCCATAATCGTGGTCGTCCCAAGTGGCAAAATTAGCACGAGTCGCCCTTAGTTTTTGCATTTGAGGAAAACGAAAATTGTAAGAATAACGATAATCTATACCCGACGGCGAGCTATAATCTGCCTCACGGAGGTAAAGATTGTCACCCGTCCAAAGCATAAAATCAGACGACATGTTGCCCATCGTTTCCAAAATGCGAGGATCTTGACCGTAGGGTTTGCCGGGGCGGTCGTAAAGTGTGTCATTGATGTAAAAACATGAACCAACGAGGAAATTAAAATCGGGTGCAGGTTCACGCCATTCCCAAATTTTCTTCGTTTTCAAGGTGGTTGGAAACGGAAAATCCATTTTTCTATCGTTCAGCCAAACGCTATACTCATAAATGGCGTTCATATCCAAGTTTTCAAGGCGCACTTTGATAGGATTGTACGCCATACTGAGGGGGTCTTTATAAAACGTACTTTTCGTTGTCTCGGGTCTGCCTTGTTTTTGAAAACGGATTTCAACTTTTTTCACTTCGGGCGATACTTCAAGCCAAACCAAGGCTTCACGATGCTCCACGTAACCCAACATTGGACCCGAAATGAGTAGCTTTTGAGTGAACCCAATGAAAGGCAAAGCCATAAAAACGCCGACGAAAAACAATAATTTTCTCATGTTGTATCTGTTAGAATAGAATTAGAAATGGTGTTAAAATGAATAGCATAATAATGTGAGCGAAACTAAGGAATATTGAATAATTAGCAACAATTAAGAATTAAAAAAGAGGTAACGAGTGGAAAATAAAAATTTTGGTCAAAAATACTGAGGGGCCCCTTTTTACAACTTTTGATTCAATATCGAACCTTTGAAAATGGAATGAAACCAAAATATTTCCTCACAACCGAAGCTCATTCCATTAACACATCTCTAAAACGCCCAGAAAATGTGTCATTGCGAGACACTTCGGTTTTCCCTTTGGTCAACCGTTTTTAACGCTATTGACGCTAAAAAGAGGTAAAAAAACGAGTGCGTCATTAGTAGTGTTCAGAATCCGAAGCATTTCTCCTTTACGAGACGAACGACCTAAAATTAATGTGTCTTTGCGAGGAGGAACGACGAAGCAATCTGTTATTTGACTTGCTATTTCCATTCGCCAAGATAGTGTTCATTAGTAGGAGGTACGACGAAACAATCCGTTATTTTTTGCAGAGTTTCTTTTGTTAAAATTAAAGGAGTAGTTTAATTGATGTTTTATACACTTTGATTTGAGAAATAGAATGGGAAGTAACTTGGCAGATTGCTTCGTCGTATCTCCTCGCAAAGACACATTTTTCTTGGCAGAGGCTTCCGGGTGATGGAAAGACGATAAGATTTTGGAAGGTTTTGGAAGATTTTGGAAGGTTTTGAAAAGAGCATAAAAAAAGCGATGACAATCAGATTGTCACCGCCAAATTACACCCTCTATTATGAAAAATCAAACTAAACATAGAAATGAAAAATTAGAGAAAGGGATTAATTATTCTCAAAATCCACTGATATACCCTTTTCATAAATTTTTCCTAAACCATCATATCTAAAATTAATCTTATCTTTTAATTCCTTGCGAGCAAAAAAGATACGACTTTTTACAGTGCCCAATGGTAACTTTAAATCATCGGCAATCTCTTGATATTT
>JAYTMW010000077.1:0-2507 GCA_043728105.1 Saprospiraceae bacterium
TTGATTTACAAGGATTTATGGGTAAAATACCAAGCTTGTAGCCGTTTGAAAACTGCAAATGTCACTGCGAGCGAAGCGTGGCAGGAGGGCGTGTTGAAGCTGAGAAATGAAAGGGAAGAGATTTTAGGGATGGTCAGGTCAGTTTAAATTTAGAAAAAAAGGGGTTTTATACTGAGGGGGTGCTTATAATTTTATCAAGCTATAACAAAAGGAGGTAACGATAAAATGTTGATGCTTACAATGTCAAAATCCAATGTTATGTGCAGCCTTTTTTTCACGCTGGTTTGTATGCTCCTAAAAATTTATGTCCATTGAAATGTACCAAATGGTCTGGGTTGTCCGCTATCCATACTTCGGTTTCCCATGCAACGTCCAACATCCATTTTCTAAATTCTAATCTTGTCAAAAAACTGGTTACAAAAATGAGTTCTGCTTTACAGTCTTTCAACAATTTTTTTAATTCTAATACTCTCGTTTCACTCATTGGTCCAGAACTGTGAACTGCTTCAATTAGATAAAGCCAATTATTTTTCTTACTGTAAGCAATTATATCGGGTAATTCATCATGTGAAAGTTCAAAGAAATTAAGGTTTTCTAATTTTTCGGTTTCAATATGCAAAGACTTGTTTGAAGTGTCACCAACGTATAATACAATACAGTCACTACCAAAACGGGGCAAAAATTGTTCTATAATTTCTTTTTGTAAAACATTGTGTTCGCCAAGTGAAAGTTCAAGTGGTTTGCCACTTGGAAGTTTTACTGGTATTTTTTCAAGGTTTCGTTTTCTTTCCAATATTTCAGAAAGTGAAGGCTTGTTTTTGTTGAACGTTTTTAAAGTCTTGTCCCATAGGTCTGTTTTGTAGGTTACAATTAGATTTTTGAAGTCTGTTTGCAAGGCATAACCTCTTGTTGGGTCGTTAGTTGCTGAACCCTTGTTAACTCCACTATTTTCAACAATATCGGCAAGCACCAATAATTTCAAATCTTTTCTACGAATGTCGTCATAAGAACCTGATGAAATATTCTCTTCAAAATGTTTGTTTACGAAAGTTATGATTGCCCTTGATTTTAAATTTGTTTTCTCCTTGGCTTCTTTCCAGTTATCGGTAACTCCTGCTACTGCCAAAAAACAAACTGCCATTCTCTCCAAAGCCCTTTCTGTTTTATCCACAGGAATTCCAACACTTTCCAATATATCAAGTGCTTCATTAATAATTGCTTGAATTTCTTTTGATTTTGTGCTTTTCGGTATATAATTCTTCATATTTAAAATAAGGTAAGCACATTATTTGCTTGTTGTTTACTTACTAAAACATCATCTATTGTACTAACAAATTCAGAATTGTAACATTCTTTAATGGCTAATGCCATTTGATATGCTAAAAGTGGAGGAACAGCGTTGCCGATTTGATTAAATCGCTGTGTTTCATTTCCTACGAATTCAAACCAGTCGGGAAAGCTTTGAAGCCTTGCTGCTTCATTATGTAAAACCCTTCTTCTTCTTCCGTCTGAAAGTCTAACTCGTTGCATATCGCCAGTTGCACCTGCTAAATTTCTGCAAGTCAAAGTTCTTGCAGGTCTGTCAGAATATAAATCTCTTGGGTTTACGCAAGCCGAAGCCCTTTCATAATTAGCAACATACCTATCTTGTGCCTCATTCAAAAATTTACTTTCTTCAGGTGTGGTCAGCATTGTATCGCCAATAGCTTCTCCGACTGTAATTTTTTTAGTTTTTGGCTTTGGAAAATTAAATTTAGCTCTATGCCCAATTACAAAAAGTCTTTCTCTGTTTTGAGGAACGCCAAAATTTACAGCGTTCAAAAGTTTGTAATCAATAAAATAACCCAGTCTTTGTAATTCTTCAATTACTAAATCAAAATACCATTTGTTTGAATATAAAAGTCCTCTTACATTCTCAAACATGAATACTTTGGGTTGCAATTTTCTAACGGCATCTATAAAAATAGGAAAACCGTCTCTTGAATCTTCCATTCCTTTTTGATGACCTCCAACACTGAAAGGTTGGCAGGGTGGACCTCCAATAATAATGTCTGCTTGTGGATATTCAAAGTCAAGGTCAAGTTTTGTTGCAAAGCACTTTCCTTTTAGGTTTTTGTTATATGTATTCGTAGCAGAATTATCCATTTCATAGCCAATAGTTTCGTAGCCAACAGCTTCAAAACCCAAAGACAAGCCACCACAACCAGCAAATAAGTCTAAAACAACTTCGTTTTCTGTTATTTTAGGCGTTAAAGTTTGATTTATGTACTCTTTATAATTCATTGAATAAAATGTCTGATTTACTTGCTCAAAGGTAGCCAAAATATCACATTTGAAAAGCAAATTATTGAACTTTTGAATGTCCGTTTTAAGTCCTGTTGATATTAGTATTTCAGTTCGGTAGGGTGCACATAACGAGCAGGGCTTGGCGTTGTTGAGATATTGGCAAACACTCCTCAGTAACGAAGCCCAATTTATAATAAAAAGTTGAGTCAATACTGAGGGGG
>JAYTMW010000078.1:0-4269 GCA_043728105.1 Saprospiraceae bacterium
AACGAAAAGTGTTGCGGCAAGCGCAAAAGTTGACAAAAATTTGATAGATTTCATGACAATTAAAATTTAAAGATTAAAAAAATCGGGTGTAAAAAAAAAATTTAAAAAAATTTGGTAGTCGGGTGTTTCTCAAAATAAAAAAATTGCAAAGCCATTCAAAAACTAAAATTCGGTGTATTTCTTATTTCCTTTTTTGATGATACAAAGATGGGGTGAATAAAAATGGTGGTGAAATCATTATGGACGAATCCAAGCATTGGGCAGATGAAATGTCATTTTTAACAGCTGAAATGCGTTCATCAACAACCCTGTTTCGACCAACTGATAAAAGCTGCCGATAAAGCCTCTTCTTTTTGTTAAAAATAAAAACCGCCTGTCAAAAAACTTTCGCATTACCAATTATGTTAAATTATAATTTATTGTTAATCAACAAGTTATAAAACTTTCTTTTCTTTAAAAGTAACATTATAATAGACAGGTGTAAATTTCAAAACGTTGCATGGTAACGGAATAAAGCCGACAAAAATTATGATAGAAACGACAAAACTCTGATTTTAAGAGACGAATAGCTCGTTTTGAATATTAATTTTAGGTAAAATACTGAGGGGCCACTTCAACAATGCCGATAATTAATTTGAAAAAATTATCTTTGCATCGTCTGTACTAATTTTAACTAAATCATAAAAATATCTCGCATGTTAAAAAACTTACTAACTATCATTTTGGTGGGATTACTGTGCCTTGCCAACTCTAATCTTAATGCCCAAGCTACTATTCATTCTGAAAATTTTTCAACCAATACATCAGGTACATGGACGGCAGTTAGTGTCGCTGGCCCAACGGATGTTTGGCTTTTTGCTTCGGGCTATGCAGATATGAATGGCTTTGGCGATGAAAATGATGAAGATTGGCTTATTTCTCCTGCACTCAATTTGGATAACAGCACAGGCGAGATTTTTTCCTTTAAATATAGAGATGCTTTTGATGGCCCTGACCCAGAGTTGTATTACACCGCAAATTATACAGGAAGTCCGACAACTACTACTTGGGTTGCAATGCCCATAACGCTTACAAATCAATCAGCTAACGCCACATTACCCGCTTTTTTGACTTATCCAAATATAGATATTAGTGCTATAACAGGTACTAACGTCCGTTTTGCTTTCAAATACTTTACCAGCTCAGTAACATCAGGTGGAGCTGAAAGATGGCAGCTTGATGATATGTTGGTGCAAGGTAATTTAGCTTGTGCCGCCCCTGCAACGCAAGCCACGGCACTCATTGCTACCCCAAGCTCCACTACTGCAAGCCTCACATGGGCGAAAGGTGACGGCACGAATACACTCGTTTTAATCAATACGGTAGATGTTTTTACTGACCCTTTGGACGGCACAGCTTATACTGCCAATTCAACATACAGTGGTTCAGGTCAACAGGTCATATATAATGATGTAAACACGAGCGTTACAGTTACGGGTTTAACGAACAATACTACATACTATGTTGTGGCTTACAATTTCAATAACTGTGGCTTGCCAAGTGCCATTGATTATGTGATTACAACGCCTCCAGCAACCGATTTTGCAACTTTTACGCCCTCCACTGGCCCAACAGGTGAACCTGCGGGATACTACAATGCTGCCAATGGATTAACTTGCACCGCTAAACAAACGGCTCTTCGTACCATTATAAGCACAGGATACATTGACAGAGGATATGCAGGCTTATGGACAACTTACACAACCTCCGATATTTTGCCTGGCTCAACCAATAAAATATGGTGTATTTATACAATTACTAATGGTGTTTCTGTGTGTGGAGCGAGTGCTTTGACCTTGGCAGACCAAGACGGAGGCTCTGGTGGCGCAGTACCTTGCGACAAATACAACAGAGAACATACGATACCACAATCGTGGTTCAACCAAAGTACGCCTATGGTATCCGATGCTTTTCATGTGCTTCCAACGGATAAGAAAATAAATAATGTACATGGCAATCAACCTTATGGCGTAACCAATGGCTCAGTAGTAGCTTCGGGCAACGGCACAAAATATGGGCTTTCCTCTGATCCAGGCGTTCCTTCGAGTATCGAAGTAATGGAACCTACCGATGAGTTTAAAGGCGATATGGCACGTATCTATTTTTATATGTCAACTCGTTATGGTGCGCTTGCGGGTAAAGCCAATACGGCAGAGTCAAATTTTGTGATGGATGACACTGACTATCCTACTTATAAAGTGCCATACATTAAAATGTTGCTCCGTTGGCACAACGCCGACCCTGTAAGTCAAAAAGAAATTGATAGAAATAATGCGCTTTATGCCCGTCAAAATAATAGGAATCCTTACGTGGATCATCCCGAATATGTAGCACAGGTTTGGAATAACGGCTGCGCAGGATTGTCATCCCTTCCCGTTACGTTGCGCTCATTTGAAGGTATTTATAAGAACAATATTTCTTATTTAGATTGGCGGGTTGAAGAAGAAAAAGAGTTAAGTCATTATGAAATACAACGCAGTTTAGATGGTAAAACGTTTACAAAAATAGGCATGATAAAATCGGCTTATGCGCACAATTATCGTTATGAAGACCCGATGAATAACCCCCTCAGCAATCGCTACTATTATCGTTTGAAAATGATAGATTTAGATGGTTCTTACGATTATAGTAAAGTAGTTTCGATTGAAGTGACGAGCAAAAAATATGTTTTTACCTTATTTCCTAACCCAGCAACCAAGGAAGTGAATTTAAAATTTGGTGAAAATATCAATTCAATCGTTACCATAAACGTTACAGATATGCTGGGAAAAGTTTGGTTGCAACAAAATTTTACCAATACAACTGAACTTAACACCTTAAACATCAATACTTTGCCTACGGGTAACTACATTGTTCAATCATTGGTGAATGGAACAGTATCATATCAAAGATTGGTAGTGAGTCAATAAAAATGATGTTTTTTTAGTATAAAAAAGCCAAAACCTCGAACCATTGTATTTGGTTTGAGGTTTTTTTTTAACAGAAAATTAGTCGTCAAATATCAAAATAGTGATGCAGAAACATTATTTGTTGCTTTACACAAGTTTTTTTTAAGTTTTTTTAAGTTTTTTTAAGTTTTTTTCATTTATTTTCAAAATAAATTAGCTGATTATTTATATAATATTTCACAAATAATTTATTTAAACCATTGATAATCAATTAGTTATCTATATTTTTTATCAAATAAAAAATCACAATGACCTTAAATTGTCTTTGTATGGTCAAAAAAGAATGCTCACATTTGTAACATGTTCAAGGATATGTTCATGGGATTATAATTTTGCTGTCGCAGGCAAGCCGTAGTTTCTCTAATAAGGATAACAAAACAATCATAGTTTTCTGAAATATGAAAACTCTTTATGAGAAAACTATAAAAACAAACACGTTGTATTTTCTGATGTAAAAATCAGCCATGTAAATAATTAATTATACGGAATTACGGCTTGTCCATTGCGATTTTTTAGCAAGATTTTTTGAAGGATTTGAGTGGAAAGAATATTTTTGTTTGAACAAGCATAATTTAAAAAGATTAAAAGCGTTTATAAGGTATTATTTGACTCCAAAAACCGATTTTGCATATTCAGTTTTGAATTAAGAATATATGTTCATGGGATTATAATTTGTTGTGGCGGGTTGCAAAAGCGACCCGTTTTTTTATGCCCAAAAATGAACTTCGTGGAATCGAAAATTAACGTAACACGAATAAGGCGAATTTAAAAACGAATTATTCTAATTTAGATGTAATGATTTAGATTGTTATATCCAAATAGGTCTTATTCGTTTTTTAATTCGCCCTATTCGTGTTAGCATATTTTATTCGGTTAATTTCTTCAAAATACTGAGGGGGTCTTTTTTTTCAAACAAAAAATTTTATTTTTGCAATCCTAATGTGTTTTTTGCTTTAACAAAAAGCATAAAACATTGATAATCAAAGACTTACAAGGACTGACGCAATATGACCAATCACGTTTTAGATACAGCCATAGAATACCTCACAGGCGTAGGCCCCATGAAAGCCGACGTTTTGAAAAAGGAATTACAGATATTTACGTATCGTGATTTGCTCTATCATTTCCCTTTTCGCTACATAGATAAAACCCAATTTCACCGCATCGCCGATATTACAGAAGAGTCAGATGCTGTTCAAGTAAAGGGCATTTTGCGCACTCTCGAAGTGAAAGGCGAAGGGCGCACCAAACGGCTGACGGGCGTATTGCGAGACGAGACAGG